>CAZPQP010000216.1:0-3509 GCA_964588635.1 uncultured Bifidobacterium sp. | reverse complement strand
CAACGGCGCGGCGAGCGCGCATCGCCGACCGGGCGGGCGTCGATGCCGCGCTCGATCAGATCCACGCACAGCGCATCGTCAGCCGTGTGCCGACCCGCGTGCAGCACGACCGGCGCCTTCAGCGTGCGCTCGACGCCGTCGTAGCGGCCCACGATCGTGACCGAGCCGGGCCCGATTTCCTGGACGATCACGTCGGAGAAGATCGTCACGCCCGCCGCGCGCAGGCGGTCGAAGACGGGGCGCTCGGCGTGGTTCTCCATGATCTCCGCGAGCGGGTCGATGCCGTCGGGGATCATGATCACGTTGCGGCCCTCGAGGGCCAGCGCCTCGGCGGGGCCGCTCGCCTTGCGGCTGCCCTCCTCGTCGACGAGCAGGACGTCACCCGCGGGCAGCTCGGCGCCACGCAGCCAGTCGTCGACGGCGATCGCATGCTCCGGCGCCTGCGCGCGCGAGCCCGTCGCGACGAGCACGTGGTCGGGCGCGAGCGAGGCGATCAGGTCGGCGTCGGCGGGCGTGTTCAGGCGCACCTCGACGCCGAGGTGCTCGAGCTCGTTGGCCCGCCAGCTCCAGAGGTCGTTGAGCGAGTCGAGGATCGGCAGGGTGGACGTGCGCGCGATCTGCCCGCCCAGGGCATCCGTGCTCTCGAGCAGGGTGACGCGATGCCCGCGCTCGGCCGAGATGCGCGCGGCCTCGAGGCCCGCAACCCCACCGCCGACGACCACGACGTGGCCCGGGGCGGCAGCGGGGGAGACGGCGCGCTCGCCCTCGTAGCCCGACGTCGGATTCTGCGCGCACGCGATCGGGAACTTGCGCATGCGGCGCGAGATGCAGACGTTCTGGCCGACGCAGCGGCGGATGCGGCTGCCGTCGCCGCGCTCGAGCTTGCGCACCAGATCGGGATCGGCCATGAGGGAGCGCGTCATGCCGACGAGGTCGCACTTGCCCTCGGCCAGCGCCTGCTCGCCGAGCTCGGGCCTGTTGATCTTGCCCTCCGCGAGGATCAGCACGTCCTTGGCCACCGCCTTGGCGCGGGCGGCGTTCGGGATGCCGATGCCCGGGACGATGTCGAGCGGCGGGATGATCAGCTCGGTGTGCTGGTAGTCGCCGTTGCCGATGCCCATGTAGTCGACGTCGCACTCGGCCTCGAGGTGCTGGACGAGGCGCTCGAACTCCGGCGTGCGCACGCTGATCGTGACGCCGAGGATCGGGTCGTCGCCGATCGCGCCGCGCACGGCGTGCAGCAGTTCTACGGCGAAGCGCGTCTTGTTCTCGAACGACCCGCCGTACTGGTCCGTGCGCAGGTTGCGGTCGTCGTAGAAGAAGGCGTCGACGAGCGTGTCGTACGAGAACATCAGCTCGATGCCGTCGGTGCCCGCCTTCATCATCGTCGCGGCGCAGTCGGCGAAGCGCTCGACGATCAGGCCGATCTCCGCGGTCGTCATCGCGTGGATGCGCCCGACGCCGAAGTAGCCCGGCGCGTCGGAGGGGCCCCACTGCTCGCCGCCCGTGGCCAGGGGGTCGGCGTTCGGACCCATGTGGTAGATCTGGTTGATGATCGTGCCGCCGTGGCTGTGCACCGCGTCCACGGTGCGCTTCAGCCCCTCCACGAAGCCGGGCTTCGTGTGGTCGTAGTTCTGCGGCGTGACGCGACCCGTCGGATGCGGCGGCACGGGCTCCATCACCAGCAGGCCGGTTCCACCCGCGGCGCGTGCGGCGTAGTAGTCGCGGACGCGATCGCCGTGGATGCCGTTGTCGGAGTACGACTGCGTATGCGCCGTCAGCGTCACGCGGTTCTTGATGCGCTTGCCGCGCAGCTCGATGGGGGACAGCAGGTGCTCCATGGCGGCATGGTACGCCCGCCGGCGCTGACGGCAAGTGTCGTTCCGCAGCGTGGGAGAGGCGCCAATCTGGATCCGGATCCAAATTGGCACGAAACCGACCAATTTGGATCCGGATCCAAATTGGCACGAAACCGACCAATTTGGATCCGGATCCAGATTGGCGCTCAGTTTGGCGCTAGAAGCGCTGCTCGGCGCGCATGCGCGCCATCGCCTCGAGCACGTCGGGCGGGACGCCGGCGGCCTGCGCCTCGGCGATCGGGTCGGGGCGCACCTCGAGCGAGGCGAGCACCTCGGGGCCGATCTCGCCGTTCGAGACGGCCGCGACGACCATGAAGCGCTCGGCCAGCTCCTTCGCCGCGCTCGTGGACTGGTCGATGAAGGTCTCGACGGACTTGTCGAAGCGCGCGCGCCCGCCGAACTCCTCGATCGTGTCGGGCGCGGCATCGGCCCACTCGGCGAGGGTCTCGGCCGTCACCTCGATGTGGAACTGCAGGCCCCAGGCGCGGTTCTGCACGCGGAACGCCTGGTGCGTCGACTCGTTCTGCGCGAGCAACGTCGCGCCGGGCGGGGCGCGGAAGCCGTACCAGTGCCACTCGAAGCCGAAGAACGGACGCGGCAGGCCCGCGAACAGGAGGTCATCGGCCGCGTCGGGCAGCAGGCCGATATCGGCGAAGCGCGCCACCTCGGGCGTCTCGACCTTGCCGATCTGGCCGCCGCAGGCGCGCGCCAGGAGCTGACCGCCGAGGCACACGCCGAGGATCGGGATGCCCAGGTCGAGCGCCTCCTCGAGCAGGTCGAGCTCGGCCGCGAGCCACGGCTCCGCGTGATCCTGATCGGGGTGCGCGGTGCCGCCGAGCGAGACGATCGCATCGATGCCATCGAGATCGGGGCGCTCCGGCTGCGTGAAGGTGTCCCAGCGCTGCACGGAGCCGGCGCGCTCGATCGGCTCGAGCAGCGCACCGGGATAGCCATCGTGGTCGTGCTGGATGATCAGCGTGCGCATGCCGTCTCCTTCGCGCCGGTCCTAGGCGTGGCCGTGCTGGCGCGCGATCTCGACGAAGCGGCGCGCGAGGTCGGCGGCCGCCTGCGCGTTGCCCTCCACGAGCGCCTCCGTATCGGCGCGCATGGCGTCCTTGTCGACGCCGTGCTCGTCGAGATTCCACTCGCCGACGTCCATCCACCATTCGACCGTCTTGCGGTCCACCTCGATGTGGAACTGCAGGCCCCACGCGGCCGAGCCCACGCGGTACGCCTGGTTGCCCGCCGCGTTGACGGCCAGCGGCACGGCGTCCGGTGGCATCTCGAAGTTGTAGTGGTGCCACTCGAACGCGCGGTAGCCCCTGCCGAGCGGGCCGAGCAGGGGATCGGCCTCGCCGGCCTCGTTGAGGCCGATGTCGAACCAGCCCTGCTCCGTCGTGGAGGGGCCGACGCCGGCACCGGCCGCGCGGGCCAGGATCTGCCCGCCGAAGCACACGCCGAGCATCGGCAGGTCGCGCTCCAGCCCCTCGCGCAGCAGCCGCAGCTCCTGCGGAATCCACGGGTAGCGATCGTCCTCATCCGGCATCGCGACGCCGCCCATCAGCACGACGGCGTCGTACGGCGCGAGGCTCTCCGGCGCGGGATCCTCGAACGTCCGCCAGACGTCGACCTCGCCGGCGCCGTGGAAGG
>CAZPQP010000215.1:0-3529 GCA_964588635.1 uncultured Bifidobacterium sp. | reverse complement strand
GCCAGCGTCTCGATCTCGTCGACGACGTCGCAGCCGCCGTAGTAGCGCTTGCCCGGGTACCCCTCGGCGTACTTGTTGGTGGCGACGCTGCCGACCGCCTCCATCACCGACGGCCACGTGAAGTTCTCCGAGGCGATCAGCTCGAGCTCGTCGCGCTGGCGGTCCAGCTCGCGGTCGAGGAGGGCCGCGATCGCGGGATCGACGGTTTCGAGCCCGGCGGTGCGGAGGGTGTCCAGGGAGAGGTCATTGATGGCCATGGGGCGGAGTGTACGCGGGGCGCGGCTTCCGGCAAGCACCAGCAGCAACCGTCAAACGCCTCACGACGTGTGCATCCGCGACATGGCCGGCTCGCGTCCGGCGCGGCACTCCCGTGCCTAGACGCGCCGCGCCGCGACGACGCGATCAATGCCCGCGAGGTCCCGATGCACCGAGACGTCGCCGAGCCCGGCGGCCTCGAGCAGCCCGCGCACCGCCGCCGACTGCTCGTCGGAGTGCTCGAGCACGAGCATCCCGCCCGGGTTGAGCAGCGCCGGTGCGTCCGCGGAGAGACGGCGGATCAGGTCGAGACCATCCGGGCCGGCGTAGAGCGCGAGGTGCGGCTCGTGCCGGACGACGCCCTCCTCCGTGCGTGGATCGCCATCGGGGATGTACGGCAGGTTGGCCGCGATCACGTCGAAGGTCCGCCCCGCCACGGCATCGGCGAGATCGGATTCGAGCAGCTCGACCTCCACGCCGATGCGCTCGGCGTTCTCGCGCGCCAGCGCCAGCGCCTCCGGGGACAGATCGACGGCGGTGACCGTCACGTCGGGCCGCTCGTGCTTGACCGCGACCGCGATCGCGCCCGAGCCGGTGCCGACGTCCAGCAGCGTGCCGGCCTTCGGCAGGTTGGCGAGCGCCACCTCCACCAGCGTCTCGGTCTCGGAGCGCGGCATCAGCGCCCGGGCATCGGTCTTCAGCACGAGCCGGTGGAAGCCGACCTCGCCGAGGATGTAGGCGACCGGCTCGAGGTCGGCGCGACGGCGCAGCAGCGGCCGGATCGCATCGAGCTCGGCGGGCGTCACCGGCCGGTCGTGGTGGAGGTAGAGCTCGAGGCGGTCGAGGCCGAGCACGCTGCCGATCAGCTTCTCGGCGTCGAGACGCGCGGTCGGCAGGCCCTTCGCGTCGAGGTAGGCCGCCGACAGCGCGACGACGTCCTTGACGTTCTTCATGCCGCCGGGCATGGCCTCAGCCATCGGCGGAGGCGGCCTCGAGCTGCTGGCGGTTCCAGTCGGCCTGGAGCGCGGAGGTGAACGGCTCGAGCGCGCCGAGCAGCACCTGGTCCAGGTCGTGCGAGGTGAACTTGATGCGGTGGTCCGTCACGCGGCTCTGCGGGAAGTTGTACGTCCGGATCTTCTCGGAGCGCGCACCCGTGCCGATCTGCGAGGTGCGCGTCGCGGCGCGCTCGGCCTCGAGGCGCTCGCGCTCGGCCTCGTAGATGCGCGCGCGCAGGATCTTCATCGCGCGCTCGCGGTTCTGCAGCTGGGAGCGCTCGTCCTGGCACGCCACCACCACGCCGGTCGGCAGGTGCGTGATGCGCACGGCCGAGTCGGTCGTGTTGACGGACTGGCCGCCCGGTCCGGTCGAGCGGTACACGTCGATCTTGAGGTCCTTCTGGTCGATCGTGACCTCGACCTCCTCGGCCTCGGGCAGCACGGCCACCGTGGCGGTCGAGGTGTGGATGCGTCCCTGCGTCTCCGTGGCCGGCACGCGCTGGACGCGATGCACGCCCGACTCCCACTTGAAGGCGGAGTAGGCACCGTCGCCGGTGATCTCGAAGGAGACGTCCTTGAGGCCGCCGGAGTCGGACGGGTCGCTGGTCAGCACCTGGTGCTTGAAGCCGAGGCGGTCGGCGTAGCCCGTCAGCATCTTGAAGAGATCGGCCGCGAACAGCGCGGCCTCCTCCCCGCCCGTGCCGCCGCGGATCTCGACGATCACGTTGCGATCGTCGGCCGGATCGCGCTCGAGCATGGCGATGCGGAGCTCCTCCTCGAGCCCGGGCAGCTCGGCCCGCGCCGCCTCGAGCTCCTCCTGCAGGTAGGCGCGCACCTCGGGGTCGGTCTCGCTCTCCAGGCCCTCGGCGGCGTCGGCGACCGTGGCGGTCGCGGTGCGCCAGCGCCGGGCCAGCTCGTTGGCCGCCTGCAGGCGGCGATGCGTGCGGCCGACCTCGGCGAGGCGCTGGTGATCCCCGAGGACAGCGGGGTCGGCGAGCTCCTGCTCGGTCTCCTCGAAGGATCTCTCGATCTGGGCGACGAGGCGTTCCATGGTCTGCAGGGTACGCGGGAGCGCGGGCGCGCCGCGTCGTCAGGCCATCACGTCGACGGGAGCCTCGGCGCGGCGCTCGCGGTTGAACGCCTCCCGCTCGAGGACGGCGTCGAGCGCGGCGACCGCGACCTCGAGGTGCTCGGTGTCCGCCGGACGCGTCGTCAGACGCTGCAGCAGCAGGCCGGGCCAGAGCACCGCGTGGATCACGGGATTGTGCCCGTAGCGGCCCGCGAGGCGGATCACCTCGTAGGCGATGCCCGCGATCACGGGCACGAGCACGATGCGCGAGAGGATCAGGAGCCACAGGTCCGGGCGGCCGACGAAGGCGAACACGACGATCGCGATCACCATCACCCACAGGAGGAACGCGGTGCCGCAGCGCAGGTGGATGCGCGAGTGCCTGGCGGCCGCCGCGGCCGTGCGGGGCTCGCCGGCCTCGAGCGCGTTGATCGCCATGTGCTCGGCGGCGTGGTAGGCGAAGACGCGCCGCAGGTCGGGCAGCAGCGTCAGGAACAGCAGGTAGCCGATGAAGAGGCCGACGCGGATCAGCCCCTCGATCACGACGAAGAGCACCGTGTCGTCGATCGGCAGGAAGTTCGCGACGACGCTGGGCACCACCTTGAAGAACACGATGCTGAACACCACCGCCATCGCCAGCGCGATGATGATCTCCTTGCGGCCGAGCTCCTCCTGCGCCTCGCCGTCGCCACCCTCCTCGCCCTCGTGCCCGTGATCGCTCGACGAGAGGCGCGCGGCCAGCGACAGCGCCTTCATGCCGATCACGAGCGACTCGCCCAGCGCGACCACGCCGCGCACCACGGGCCAGCGCAGGACGGGCGAGCGCAGCGCGACGGAGCGCTGGTCCTCCACGACGGTCGTGATGCGGCCGTCAGGACGGCGGACCGCGACGGCCCACGCCGACGGCGTGCGCATCATCACGCCCTCGACGACGGCCTGCCCACCGACGGACTGGCTCATCGTCCGCCCCCGGACCCGACTAGGACGAGGCCTTGGCGCGGCGCTTGTTGAAGCGCTCCACGCGGCCGCCGACGTCGATCAGCTTCTGCGTGCCCGTGTAGAACGGGTGGCAGGCCGAGCAGAGCTCGACGCTGTAGTCGCCCTTCGTCGAACGGGTCTCGAACGAGTTCCCGCAGGAGCACGTGATCGTCACGACGGGGTAATCGGGGTGCGTGTCGGCCTTCATCGCGCGGCACCGTAGCACGAGGTT
>CAZPQP010000214.1:0-3538 GCA_964588635.1 uncultured Bifidobacterium sp. | reverse complement strand
ATGCCGCGTTCCCGCCGCTGATGGAGCTGACCGCGAGCCTCTGGAACGACGCGGTCCTCGACCAGCGGCAGCGCGAGCTCGCGATCCTGCGGACCGCGCGGCTCGTCGACTCGGCGTACGAGTGGATGCACCACGTCGAGGTGGCGCGCATGGTCGGTGTCACCGAGGAGGAGCTCAACGCCATCGACGTCGGGCGTCTCGACCTCGCGCCGTTCGCCGAGGCCGATCGCCTGCTGCTCGAGGCGGTCCCGCACATCCTCGAGCATCGCCGCTCCGAGGACCACGTCTTCGACGCGCTGCGCCAGGCGTTCTCGCTGCGCGAGCTCGTCGAGCTCCACCTCGTGGTCGGGCTGTACGCCACGATCGCCGGCGTCGTCAGCGACTTCGACGTCGAGCTCGAGCCGCGCTCCGGTGCCTTCGAGTTGCAGCACGACGAGCGCGGTCCGCGCCTCGGCGGCTAGCCCAGGCGGACATCGACCACGAGCAACGAGCCGGCGCCGGCGGGATTCGCCTGCAGCGACCACGCGGCGGGCGCGAGCTCGTCCAGCAGCGAGCTGCCCAAGCCGGGCGCTCCACCGTGTGGCCCACTGCCGTCATCGCTGATGCACACGCGGAGCGTCAGCGGATCGGGCTGCTCGATGGTGATGCGGATGTGTCGCGCGGCGCCGTGCTTCTTCGCGTTGCCGATGCCCTCCTCGACGATCTGCGCGACGTCCGCGACGACGTCGGCCGACAGCGCCTCGGGCACGTCGAGCGTGGCGCTGACGTCCGTGAACTCGCTCCAGAGATCGATGTGACGCTGAACCTCCGCAGCCAGATTCAGGGAGCCGCGCCGGGACGACGCGTCGCCCCCGAGCGCCGTGCGAGCACCCTCGACCGCGGCATCGAAGGCCCTGCCGTCGTTCGTACGCGTCGCGTTCTCGATCGCGAAGGCCGTTGCGAGCAGCGTCGACTGCAGGGTGCCGTGCACGTGCCCCGCGAGCTCGCGACTGACGCGCACCAGCTCGCGATTGGCGATTACGGCCTCGAGCACCTGCTCGTCGACCTCGTACTCGAGCTCCCGCAGCGACTCGTCACGCCCGCCTAGAGCGGCGACGATCATGCTCGTCGCGACGGTCAGCACGGCGACCCAGACGATGTTGATCGCGAGGACGGTGGGATCGGTGTCGGAAAGCCCCAGCTGCTGGAGGGCCACGGTGCGGATCGTGGTGGTGCAGGTGGCGGCGAGGGCGGCGATCGGCAGCAGCCAGCCGCGCTGCCGGCCGTCGCGGGAGCCGAGCCGCACGATGATCGCGAGCGTCACGAGCACCGTCGCGCCCTGCAGCGCTCCGGACAACAGGGCATTGTCGAGCGTCGAACGCGTCTTGAGGAACAGGGCCGTCACGACGGCGATGACGCCGGTGCACCACCAGATCGGCACGGGCTGCCTGCCGAGGGTGGCGCGCAGAGCCTCCACGAAGGGCGCCTTCGGCAGCGGCGCCATCGGCGTGGCGTACAGCCGCTGGCTCAGTGGACGCAGCTCGTGGTGCGCCGTGCGCTGCAACGCGCGCGCCATCTCGAGGCGCTCCTCCTGACTCATGCCGGGATGGGCGCGGTCCAGATCGCCGACGATCGCGCGGGTCGTCAGGAGCACGTCGTTGTTGACCGCAGTCTCGATCGAACGTGTCAGCTCGCTGCGCTCCACGCTGCGAGCCTGCAGATCAGCGGCGCGACGGAGCAGCCTGTCGCGCTCCTGACGGTAGCGCCCGATGTCGTCGAGCACCAGGATCACGACGACCATCACGATCGTGGCCATGAACGGCGCGAGCAGCACGCGCTGATGCGGGTAGGCGTTCGGACCGAGGTCGGCCAGATGAAACAGCACGTCCGATACGACGCTCTGCGTCAAGCCGATCGCCATGCCGAGCGCGAGCACCATCCAGATCGGCACCGGCTGGGTGGCGCGGTTGCGAAACGCCGTCACGTTGGCCACTGCGAGCACGGCGCCGAAGACCAGGGCGCTGATCACCACGAGGCCGAAGGCGATGGCGCGGCGGGTCGGAGAATCGTCGGAGATCTGCGCGCTGAGCGGCAGGCTGGCCAGATTGATCAGGGCCATCACGATCCAGCCCCGGAGGGAGATCGCCCAGCGACCGCCCACACGTTCGCGCAACGACGGGGCGTCAGGCACTGTCGGCGGCGGCGCCGCTCATGCGGAGGTAGGCGCGGGTCAGCAGCACGCGCCGATTGCTCGACGACTCCGTCGGGATGTCGAGCTCGCGTGCCGCGCGCATGATGATCCGCTCGACCGACGTCTCGCTGATGTACCGCTGCCGCGCGATCTCGGCGTTCGAGAGCCCCTCGGCGACGAGGCGGACCACCTCGATCTGGGTGTCCGTGAGCCGGGCGACGTCGCCCGTCGGCGCAGGCACGGCGCTACGCCCGGCGGAGGGCTCGCTCGTGGCGAGCCCGATCGCGTCGGCGATGGCCGTCGACAGCGTCCGCGCGTCGTCGAGATTGCCCTTGACGAGATACACGATGTTGCTCGGCAGATGCTCGAGGTTGCGTCCGGTCAGGCGGGGATCCTCGTAGCTGGTCAGGATCACGATGCCGATCGCCGGAGCCAGCAGGCGCAGCTCGACGGCGACGTCCGCGCCGTTCGGACCATCCCCGAGATCCAGGTCGAGCAGTGCGGCTGTGGGCGCCAACGTGCGGGCGAGGCGGATCGCCTCGGCTGCCGAGCCGGTGTCGCCGACCACATCGACACCGGCGTCGCGCAGGGCACCGCACAGCGTGGTGCGCGTGAAGGCGTTGTCCTCGACGACGAGAACGCGTGGATCGGTCGCGGTCATCGGCAGCATTCAACCACGATAGCCCGAGCCGTCAGGGCGGGGAAGCCATCCGATTCGGCCGTGTCAGACGGCGCGCGCCAGGTGCTCGGCGACGTCGCCACGACCGATGATGATCTCGTGGACCATCGACGGCGGGAACAGGCCGTGCGCCACGACGCCCGGCACGCTGCCGAGCCAGGCGGCGAGATTCGCCGGGTCGCTGGCATCGCCTTGGTAGTCGGCGATCACGTTGCCGTCGGGGCTGTCCGGCACGCCGCGCAGCGTCACGTCGTCGAGCAGCCGCAGCGTGTTCGCGAGTCCGTAGTGCAGGAGCTCGAGCGGGATCGGCGCGTGCAGGTCATCGACGGTCTTCGAGGAGTCCGCGATCACCACGAAGCGATCGGCCATCGACGCGACGATCTTCTCGCGTGTGTGCGCAGCGCCGCCGCCCTTGACGAGCCACCAGTCGGGCGCGATCTGGTCCGCGCCGTCGATCGCAAGGTCGAGGTGATCGACCTCCGCGGCGTTCTCGACCTTCATGCCGAGCTCGCGGGCCGCGTCCTCGGTGCGCACCGACGTGGCGACGCAGGTGATGTCGAGCCCGCGTGCCGCGATCGCCGGCAGCAGGAATGCAACGGTCGAGCCGGTTCCGAGCCCGACACGCATGCCGTCCTCGACGAGGAGGGCGGCGGCTTCTGCGGCGACGCGCTTCTCGGTGTCCTGATCCA
>CAZPQP010000213.1:0-3566 GCA_964588635.1 uncultured Bifidobacterium sp. | reverse complement strand
AGCAGCTGCACTACGAGTGGATGCGCACCGTCGAGCGCTCGCGCGCCTTCCGCGCTGAGCATCCCGGCTTCGTGAACCCGCCCGGCGTGCTGCTGTAGGCCCGAGCGCACGCGCGCGTGGCGATGCGCCCGGAATCCACGTAGCGGCTATCCTCAGCCGCATGACGACGCTGCGCTCCACCCCGGCCTGGCAGGCCCTCGCCGACCACTATGAGGCCATCCAGGACGTGACGCTGCGCGAGCTGTTCGCGGCCGATGCGACCCGCGGCGAGACGCTCACCGCCGAGGGCGCCGGGCTGTTCCTCGACTACTCGAAGAACCGCATCACCGCCGAGACGCTGCAGCTGCTGGTGCAGCTCGCCGAGGAGCGCGACCTCGCCGGCCGCCGCGCCGCCATGTTCCGCGGCGATCACATCAACGTCTCCGAGGACCGCGCCGTGCTCCACACCGCGCTGCGCCTGCCGAAGTCGGCCACGTTGCACGTCGACGGCCAGGACGTCGTGAAGGACGTGCACGCGGTGCTCGACCGCATGGCCGCGTTCTCCGAGGACGTCCGCGAGGGCCGTTGGCTCGGCCACACCGGCAAGCGCATCAAGAACGTCGTCAACGTCGGCATCGGCGGGTCCGACCTCGGCCCCGTGATGGCCTACGAGGCGCTCAAGCACTACGCCAAGCGGGACATGGCGTTCCGCTTCGTCTCGAACGTCGACTCGACCGACTTCGCCGAGGCCACCCGCGATCTCGACCCGGAGGAGACGCTGTTCATCATCGCGTCGAAGACCTTCGGCACGCTCGAGACGATGACCAACGCGCACACGGCGCGGGCGTGGTCGCTCGAGAAGCTCGGCGACACCGCGGCCGTGGCCAAGCACTTCGTCGCGGTCTCGACCAACGCCGAGCGCGTGGAGGCCTTCGGCATCGACACCGACAACATGTTCCCGTTCTGGGACTGGGTCGGCGGCCGCTACTCGATGGACTCGGCGATCGGCCTCTCCACGATGCTCGCGATCGGCCCCAGGCACTTCCACGAGCTGCTCGCGGGGTTCCATGCGATCGACGAGCACTTCCAGACTGCACCGCTGCATCGGAACCTGCCGGTGCTGATGGGCCTGCTCGCCGTCTGGTACCGCGACTTCTTCGGCGTCCAGACGATCGGCGTGATGCCGTACGAGCAGTACCTCAAGCGCTTCCCGGCGTACCTGCAGCAGCTGACGATGGAGTCGAACGGCAAGCACGTCACGCTCGACGGCACGCGCGTCGACTACGACACCGGCCCGGTCTACTGGGGCGAGCCGGGCACCAACGGGCAGCACAGCTTCTACCAGCTGATCCACCAGGGCACCTCGATCATCCCGGTCGACCTGATCGGCTTCGCGCACTCGCTCAACCCGATCGGCGAGCACCACGACATCCTGATGAGCAACGTCTTCGCGCAGGCCGAGGCGCTCGCCTTCGGCAAGACCGAGGCCGAGGTGCGTGCCGAGGGCACGCCGGAGAACGTCGTCCCGCATCGCGTGATGGAGGGCAACCGCCCGACCAACACGATCCTCGCCGACCGCCTGACACCGCACTGTCTGGGTTCGCTGATCGCCCTCTACGAGCACAGCGTCTTCACGCAGGGCGTGATCTGGGGCATCGACTCGTTCGACCAGTGGGGCGTCGAGCTCGGCAAGGCGCTCGCCGTGAAGATCATCCCCGAGCTCGAGAGCGACGATGAGCCCGACCTCCAGCACGATTCCTCGACCAATGCACTGATCCGGCGCTACCGCGCCATGAAGCGCGCGTAGCACCAAGGAGCACCACCATGGCAACAGCACACCCGATGCAGCTCGGCATGATCGGCCTCGGCCGGATGGGCGCCAACCTCGTCCGCCGCCTGATGCGCGATGGCCACTCGTGCGTCGTGTTCGACGTGAACGCCGACGCCGTCAAGGAGCTCGAGGGCGAGGGGGCGATCGGCGCCTCCTCGATGGCGGATCTGGTCGCGAAGATGGAGCGTCCGCGCAACGTCTGGATCATGGTGCCGGCCGGCCTCGTGCAGCAGATGGTGGACGAGCTCAAGGAGCTCCTCGAGGACGACGACACGCTGATCGACGGCGGCAATTCGTACTACCGCGACGACATCAAGCACGCGAAGGAGCTGGCTGCCAAGGGCATCCACTTCGTCGACTGCGGTACGTCGGGCGGCGTCTGGGGCCTCGAGCGCGGCTACAGCCTGATGATCGGCGGCGAGGATGCCGCCGTCCAGCGCCTCGATCCGATCTGGAAGACGATCGCGCCGGGCGAGGGCTCCGCCGCGCCGACGCCGGGCCGCAAGCCGGGCGGTACCGCACAGGAGGGCTACCTCCACTGCGGCCCCAACGGCGCGGGCCACTTCGTCAAGATGGTCCACAACGGCATCGAGTACGGGATGATGGCCGCCATCGCCGAGGGCCTGTCGATCATCAAGCACGCGGATGCCGGCAAGCATCAGCAGGAGATCGACGCCGAGACGACGCCGCTGCGCGATCCCGAGTACTACCAGTACGAGATCGACGTGGCCGAGGTCGCCGAGGTCTGGCGCCGCGGCTCGGTCGTCGGCTCGTGGCTGGTCGACCTCACGGCCAGCGCCCTCGCGAAGGACCCGGACCTCGATGCCTTCGACGGGCGCGTGTCCGACTCCGGCGAGGGCCGCTGGACGACGATCGCCGCGATCGAGGAAGGCGTTCCCGCTCCCGTCATCACGGCATCGCTGATCGAGCGCTTCGAGTCGCGTGGCCTCGGCCAGTTCTCCGGCAAGGTCCAGTCGGCCATGCGCAGCGAGTTCGGCGGGCACAGCGAGAAGAAGGCCTGATGCAGCACGAGCTGATCGTCCTGCCCGACGCGGCGGCGGTCTCGAAGGCGGCAGCGGAGCACGTGGCGAAGGCCGCACGCACCGCGGTCGCCGAGCGCGGCGTGTTCTCGATGGCCGTCAGCGGTGGCCGCTCGCCGTGGGCGATGTTCGCGGACCTCGCCGAGCTCGACATGCCGTGGGAAGCGGTCGAGATCTACCAGGTCGACGAGCGCATCGCCCCCGAGGGCGACCCGCTGCGCAACCTCACGCACCTGCGCGAGGCGCTCGGCCCGCAGCTGCCGGTGCAGATCCACCCGATGCCGGTCAACGACGCCGATCCGCGGCAGGGCGCGCGGGACTACGCGGGCGAGCTGCCGACGACGATCGACCTGATCCATCTCGGACTCGGCCCCGACGGCCACACGGCGTCGCTCGTACCCGGCGATCCCATCCTCGAGGTGACCGATCAGCTGGTGGCAGTGACCGGCGGCGAGTACCAGGGCACGCACCGCATGTCGATGACGTACCCGGAGCTCGCGAAGTGCCGCTCCCTGCTCTGGCTGCTGACGGGCGACGACAAGCGCGAGCCGCTCCAGCAGCTGCTGGCCCACGACCCGTCGATCCCCGCCGGCCGCGTGACCGCGCCGGCGTCGGTCATCCTCGCCGACACCGCTGCCCACCCGGCGTAACCTTTCGATCATGGATCAGGACACCGAGAAGCGCGTCGCCGCAGAAGCCGCCGCCCTCCTCGTCGA
>CAZPQP010000212.1:0-3578 GCA_964588635.1 uncultured Bifidobacterium sp. | reverse complement strand
GCGTGGTTCGAGGCGCCGCTGCCGAACTACCGCGAGTACATCACGGCCGGCCAGGAGGTCAAGTCGGCCTAAGCGGTTCCGGTGGGGGTCGGCTCCGGCCGGCCCCCACCCCCGCGCCGCCTCGCATCGTCATGGCCGCTGTCTCCCAGGAACCGAAGGTCCCGCTCAAGCGGACCCGACGCGAGACCCGCAACGACGGGGGCTCCGCCCTGTCCACGTACGGGCTGCTCGCTCCGATGCTGATCGTCCTGGGGCTGTTCTTCCTCGCACCGCTCTACTACATCCTCCTGTTCAGCATCGCCCTGCGGCGCTTCTCGCCGACCGAGGCCCTGGCGGCGCTCAACGGCGAGCTGAACGGCTTCACCACCGAGCTGTGGGCCAAGCTCGTCAACGTCGGTGTGATCGTGAAGGTGCCGGGCACCGAGTTCACCGTCCCGACGATGCTCGTCGCTCTCGTCTTCATCGTGCTGCTCGTGCTCGCCGTCAGCGGCGGGCGCTTCAAGGATCGCGGCTCGTGGGTCGTCGGCATCGCGTTCATCCTTCTGCTGCTCCCGTTCATGACCATCCCGGCGGGCGACCGCCTGATCCGCGTCGTCGAGCTCTCCTCCGACGGGCAGTACATGCGCCTCTTCTTCAAGTCCGTGACGATGGCGATGACGTCGTCGATCACGGCCGTGATCATCGCCATCCCCGTCGCCTACTTCCTCGCCTTCTGCATCGGCAAGTCGAAGTACACGTGGCTGCTGATCGTGATCGCACCGTTCCTCACGTCGTACCTGCTGCGCGTCTTCGCCTGGAAGGTGATCCTGGGCGATCAGGGCCTGATCAACTCGGGGCTGATGGCAATCGGCCTCGTGGACGAGACCGCGCCGCTGTCGTTCCTGATCTACAGCCAGTTCACCGTGATCGTGGTGCTCACCTATGCCTGGGTGCCCTTCATCTGCCTGCCGATCTTCCTCTCGTTCGAGACGATCGACCGCCGCCTGCTCGAGGCCGCGATGGACCTCGGCGCCACGCGCTGGCAGGCCTTCCGCAAGATCAGCCTGCCGATCATCGCCCCGGGCATCGTCGCGGCCTTCCTGTTCGTCTTCATCCCGTCGATCGGCGAGTACATCACCCCCACGCTGGTCGGCGGCACGCAGGGCACGATGTACGGCCAGTCGCTGGCGAGCCAGTTCGTCGGCGGCGCCTTCAACTGGCAGTTCGGCTCCGTGATGGCGCTGTTCCTGCTCGGCGTCGTGCTGCTGCTCACGTTCGCGACCGCGCGCTTCCTGCGCTCGGGTGCCGGAGGCAACCTCTGATGGCCCGCCGCCGCAACGCCGAGACGTTCGTCGTCATCTCGCCCAACGGCAAGATCCTCCTGACGGCGTTCTTCGCGCTCTTCCTGGTCGTGCTGTACCTGCCGACGATCCTGCTGATCGTCTTCTCCTTCAACGACGGCACCGTGGCGGCGTTCCCGCTGGAGGGCCTGACCACGGAGTGGTACAGCCGCGCCTTCCAGTCGCAGGAGATCCGCCAGGCGCTGTGGGCCTCGATCCGCGTGGGCCTGATCTCCGCCGCGATCGCCACGCTGCTCGCGCTGATGGCCTCGTACCCGCTGGCGCGCCGCCATGTGCGCGGCAAGTCGCTCATCTCGGCGCTGATCCTCGTGCCGCTCGTCGTGCCGACCGTGGTGCTCGGCGTCGCGCTGCTGCTGATGTTCCAGAAGGGCCTGATCCCGATCGGACTGGGTCTGACCAGCGTGATGATCGGCCACGTCGTGATCGCCCTGCCCTTCGCCGTGCTGATCCTGCTGCCCCGCATCGCCAGCATCGACAAGCGCCTCGAGGAGGCCGCCTACGATCTCGGCGCGTCCGGCCTGCAGATGTTCGGCCGCGTGATGCTGCCGCTGATCGTCCCGTCGATCATGTCCGCGTTCCTGATCTCGTTCGTCTTCTCGATCGACGAGGTCGTGATCGCGTCGTTCATCGCCGGTGACCAGCCGACGTATCCCGTCTACCTCTACTCCGGCCTGAAGTTCCCGGAGAAGACGCAGACGCTGATCCCGGTCGCCACGGTGATGATCGTCCTCAGCTTCATCCTCGCGTTCGTCGCGGAGTTCATCCGCCGGCGCGGCGACCGGAAGCTCGAAGGGCGGTAGGCGGCGGTGAGGGCGCTCCTCGCGACCCTCGTCTGCCTTGTCGTGCTCGTCGGCGCCGCCCTGCTCGTGTCGCGCAACGTCGATACGACGGCGGCCGACATGCGCGCCGGTGCCGCTCGCGCGCTGATCGAGGGCGCGGACTGCGGGTGCACCGCAGACGTCCGCGCCAAGGACCGCATTGCGAACCGGGACACTGCAGACGACTCGGGCGACAAGTAGGATCGGATCACCGTGGCGCTGAGCCACCCGTTCTCTGGGGAGGGAACACGATGGACGCACACATGAATCGCAAGGGCTTCGTGGCGATGACCGGAGCCGCGAGCCTCGCGGCCTTCCTCGCCGCCTGCGGCGGGTCGTCCTCGAGCGGTGACGACGCCGACTCGGCGGCCGCCGGGAGCTCCGCGCAGGCCGTGGCCTTCGACCCGGCCACCGAGCCCGACGCGCCGCTCGAGGTGTTCACCTGGGCCGGCTACGACGACTCGCCCAAGGACGGCCTCCCGGCAATGTGGCAGGCGTACAAGGACGGCCCCTACGGTTCCAAGTCGCCGGTCACGTTCACCCTCCTCGACGATGACACCCAGGCGCTGGCCAAGGTCGCGTCGGGCTACAGCCCCGACATCATCCATCCCTGCGGTGGCTACGTCGCCAAGTGGAAGGAGGCGGGGCTGATCCAGCCGCTTGACACCTCCCTCCTCCCCGACTGGGAGGGCGTGCCGGAGTCGCTCAAGGCGCCGGGCAAGATCGATGGCGCCTACTACCACATGCCGTTCGATACGGGCTTCTCCGCGCTCGCCTACGACGCGGACGTCGTCGACTTCTCGCAGGTCGGCGGCGAGGAGACCTGGAAGATCATGCTCGACGACCGCTACAAGGGGAAGATGACCACCTTCCGCGGTCCGGACGAGATCATCGAGATCGCCGCGCTGATCAACCGCGGCGCCAAGGACCCGACCGTGCTCAACCCGGAGGAACTGGCGGCTGCCAAGGAGACGGCGATGCAGATCAAGGCCAACCTCCGCAACTTCTGGACGTCCGAGAACGACGCCGTCAACGACTTCGTCAACGGCAACGTGGTGATCGCCCAGGTCTGGAACGCCGGCTACTGGAACATCAAGACCCACCCGAAGATGAAGGGCCGCAACATCAAGTACATGCAGCCGGTCGAGGGGCGTCTCGTGTGGGTGTGCGGCACGATCCTCAACTCGTCGACCAAGCAGCCTGGCCGTGCGATGACGGCGATGGCCTCGATCAACACGCCCCAGGCGGGCGCGGCGCTGACCAACGACTTCGCCTACGCAGCCGCCCAGAAGAATGGCGTCAGCGAGCTGATCGTCGACAAGGAGATCGTCACGGCCTTCGGCCTCGACGACGCCACGCTCTGGGAGGCGCCGAAGGCGTGGTCGCAGAAGCAGGTCGAGCCGTACAAGGAGTACATCGC
>CAZPQP010000211.1:0-3581 GCA_964588635.1 uncultured Bifidobacterium sp. | reverse complement strand
CGCACCGTCACGATCTCGAGCTGCGGCGAGGGCACCGTCGTGCCGCGCTTCACGCCGACCTCCGCCGTCACCGACCTGTACGCGAACCAGACCACGTTCGGGTCGTACGACGGGCGCTC
This sequence comes from uncultured Bifidobacterium sp., assembly GCA_964588635.1. Lineage (GTDB taxonomy): Bacteria > Actinomycetota > Thermoleophilia > Gaiellales > F1-60-MAGs149 > F1-60-MAGs149. The sequence continues at coordinate 3,462 of CAZPQP010000211.1, read as the reverse complement.
CACGCTGATTGACCGCACGGCGCCGACCGCGCCCACGACGCCCGATCTGGTCGCCGCATCCGACCTCGGGCAGTCGTCGACCGACGATCTGACCAAAACGACGACGCCGACGATCACGATCGGCGGGCTCGAGGCCGACGCGTCGGCCGTGATCACCGCGACGAAGTCGGGCTCGTCGAACGTCACCTGCTCGATCGCCAGCAGCGGCATCGTCGCCGGCGTCGGCTCGTGCGCGCTGCCGACCCTCGCCGACGGCACGTGGTCGATCACCGCCCGCCAGACCGACTACGCAACCACCGTCAGCACGACGTCAGCGGCGCTCACCATCACGATCGACACCGTCGTGCCGAACGTCTCCTGGACGACCCTCCCGCCGTCGCTCGTCACGGGGACGACGGCGACCTACGTGGCGACGTTCACCGAGGCCGTCTACGACGTCGTGGCGGCGGACTTCGCCAACGCGAGCAACGCCACCGGCTGCGTGTTCAGCCCGAGCGCGGACACGGGCACGACGCGCACGGTCGACGTGACCTGCAACGACGGCGGCCTTGCGGCGCGCTTCCTCGCCAACGCCGCGATCGACACCGCGGGCAACACCGGGCCGATTGCCGCGCGCACCGCCTCGGCGACGACGGCGATGCGCAAGCTCTACGACTTCACCAGCCATACGTTCACGCCCTGCGGAGCGACGGGCAGCGGCGGTCCGGGGCTCAGCGCCTGCCAGTCGGCGTACTCCACGATCTGGGACGCCGACACGACGCTCTTCTCGCTCAACAGCGGTATCCAGTACTGGCAGGTCCCGGTGACCGGGACGTACGAGATCACGGCAGCTGGCGCGGCCGGCGCCGGCGGCATCCAGGGTGGTACGGGGCAGACGGTGCTCGGCGGCGGCGGCATGGTGCTCCAGGGCCGGGTCGACCTCACGGCTGGCGATGTCCTCAAGATCCTGCCCGGCCAGATGGGCACGACCTACACCGGGATGGCGCCGACCGGCGGCGGTGGCGGCGGTTCGTTCGTGACGACGTCGGCGAACGCCGCGCTCGTGGTGGCGGGCGGTGGCGGCGGCCCCGGCTACCACTCCGGCTACTACTCGGGAACGGCGGGTTCGCCGGGCGTGCGGACGACGGCGGGCGCGGCGGGCGAAGGCGACTTCGCCGGCGCCGGCGGCACCGGCGGCAACGGCGGCACAGCTGGAAACGACGGCGCGGTGCGCGGTGGCGGCGGCGGCGGCCTGCTCACCGGCGGCACGATCAACTACGGAGGCACGTCCTTCGTCGGCGGTGCCAGCGGTGGTGTGGGCTACTCCAGCAACGGCTATTACGGCTTCGGCGGCTTCGGTGGCGGCGGCGGCTCGGGCCAGTGGTCGGGCGGCGGTGGTGGCGGCTACTCCGGTGGTGGTGGCGGCGGTTACCGCAGCAGCGGGTACTACTCCGGGGGTGGCGGCGGCGGCTCCTACGCGGCACCGAGCGTGTCGCGCACCGCGTACCTGGCGACGACCGACTACACCGGCGCCGTCAACACCGGTCAGGGCTACGTGACGATCCGCACGGCGCGGACGATCCAGACCATCACGTTCCCGACGATCGCCGACCGCATCTACGGCGACCCGGCCTTCGCGCTCAACGCGACCAGCGATGCGGGGCTCACGCCGACCTACGCGTCGCTGACGCCGACGGTCTGCAGCGTCTCGGTCGCCACGGTCACGCTGCTGCGTGCGGGCACCTGCACGATCCAGGCCTACAGCACAGGCGACGCGACCTACGACGCCGACACCAAGCAGCAGTCGTTCGCGATCGCCAAGGCCCCGCTGACCATCACCGCGTCGAGCACCACGCTCAACTACGGCGACACGGTGCCCACGATCACGCCGAGCTACACCGGCCTGCAGTACGGCGAGACGGCCAGCGCAGGGCTCGTCTCGCTGCCGAGCTGCAGCACGGCGTACACCGTCACCTCGACGGCCGGCACGACCCCGGCCACGACCTGCTCGGGGGCGAGCTCCAACAAGTACACGATCGCGTATGCCGCCGGCACGGTGACCGTCAACCAGCGTCCGGTGACGGTCACGGCGTCGAGCCACACGCTCGCGTTCGGCGCCGCCGTGCCAACCGTCACGTTCACGCTCGGGAACATGGCCAACAGCGAGACGTCGACGGTCTTCTCGACGCAGCCGACCTGCACGACGACGTACCAGGATGGCGACCTGCCGAGTACGGCGAACACCACGCAGTGCAGCGGCGCGGTCGCCACCAACTACGCCTTCTCGTACGTCGGCGGTGTGATCACGACCACGCCGAAGACGATCACCGTGACCGGATCGAGCCATACCCGGGTCTACGGCGACACCGACATCCCCGCGCCGACGCCCTCCTACACGGGCTGGGAGAACGGCGATACGAACGCCAACCTCACCGCGCTCGCGACCTGCACGACGAACTACACGGCCACGACCACCGTCCCCGCCGGCGCATCGACCTCGTGCTCGGGTGCGGCGGCGCCGAACTACAACTTCACCTACGTCAACGGCGCCGTGACCGTCACGAAGCGCTTCGTCACGGTCACGGCCTCGAACGGCACCACGACGTACGGCACGACGGCGCCGACGATCACGCCGAGCTACGGCTCCGAGTGGGTCAACGGGCAGAGCTCGAGCGTCGTGAGCGGCATGCTCTGCACCTCGGCCTGGACGGTCACGACCCGCGTTGCCGAGACGCCGCGGACGTACTGCTACAACGGCACCGCCACGAACTACCAGTTCACGTACGTCGACGGCACGGTGACGGTCACGCAGAAGCCGGTCACCGTCACCGCCTCCAGCCCGAGCGTGACCTACGGGTCGGCGATCCCGACGATCACCGCGTCGTACACCGGCCTCGTCAACGGCGACACCGCGGCCACGCGATTCTCGACGCAGCCGACGTGCACGACCGACTACACCGTGCTCCACGACGTCGGGCAGACGCCCGCCACCCGGTGCTCCGGCGCCGTCGCCGCCGACTACTCGTTCCCCACGTACGTCAACGGCGCGGTCACGATCACCAAGCGCACGATCACCGTGCGCGCGCAGAGCTACACCGTCACCTACGGCGACGCCAAGCCGACGATCACCGTGGCGTCGTACACCGGCTGGGTCAACGGTCAGAACGAGACGACCGTGGGGATGACGGGCATGACGTGCGACTCGGCGTCGTATCTCGTGACGACGCCGACCACGAGCGTGCCGTCGACGAACTGCACGGGCGCGACCTCGCCGAACTACCAGTTCTCGTATCAGGCCGGCAGCATCACGATCAACAAGAAGCAGCTCGACGTGACCGCCTCGAGCGCGAGCCTGCAGTACGGCGACGCGCTGCCGACCGTCACGGCGTCGTACTCCGGCTGGGTCAACGGCGAGGGCACCGGCAACCTCACGACCGTGCCGATCTGCACCACGACCTATACGCCCACCACCGCCGTGGCCGC
>CAZPQP010000210.1:0-3598 GCA_964588635.1 uncultured Bifidobacterium sp. | reverse complement strand
GATGATCATCTTGAAGCCGACCCAGCCGAGCACGATCGCCAGCGTGGGCTGCAGGTAGACGAACCGCTCGAGCGACGTGGCGATCGCGAAGTAGAGCGTGCGCAGACCGAGCAGCGCGAAGGCGTTGGCGGCCAGCACGATGAACGGATCGTCCGTGATCGCGTAGATCGCCGGCACGGAGTCGACGGCGAACATCAGGTCGAAGAACGCGAGGGCGACGAGCGCCACGAACAGCGGCGTGAAGTAGCGCTTGCCGTTCTCCTTGACCGTCATCGACGCGCCGCGGAAGTCCTCCGTCAGCGGCAGCACCCGGCGCAGCATGGTCAGGATGCGGCTGTTCTCCGGCGATTCCGTCGTATCGGTGTGCCGCGCCATGCGGATGCCGGTGATGATCAGGAAGGCGCCGAAGATGAACGGCATCCACCAGAAGGCCTCCAGCAGCGCGCCGCCGATCCCGATCAGGATGCCGCGCAGGACGATCGCCATGATCACGCCCCAGAAGAGGGCGCGGTAGCGCAGCTCCCCCGGCACGGCGAGCGCGGCGAAGAGGATGGCGAACACGGCGACGTTGTCGATCGAGAGGCTGTACTCGACGAGGTAGCCGGTGAAGAACTCGGTGCCGACCGTCGGGCCGAGCAGCACCCAGATGGCGACGCCGAAGGCGATGCCGAGACCCGCCCAGACGCCCGTCCAGATGAACGCCTCGCGCGTCGGAATCTCCTTGTCGCCGCGGTGGAAGACGAAGAGGTCCAGCACGAGCGCCGTCAGCACGACGACGGGCAGGGCGATCCAGAGGAGCGTAGAAGCATCAGGCATTAGGGTTCCCTCATAATGCCTGACCTATCGCGCCCCGTGGGGTCGCGGATGATCGGCTACTTGAGGCCCTGGCGTGCCTCGCGCACCAGCGCGACGCACTCGGGGTAGATCACCGTGATGGCGGCGCGCAGCTGCGCCGCCTGCTCCTCCGGCGTGCCGGTCGGCGAGATCTGCGCGATCGCGGCGGTCGTCATCTGCACGGCCAGGTGGATCGCGTTGTCCGCGAAGGCCACGCTCTGGCTCTCCTGGGCCTGCTCGGCGAACTGGCGCATGGCGTTGTTGAGGTCGTCGGGATCGAACATCCCGCCGAAGCCGAAGGGGTTCTCGCTCATACCCGGATCCTACTTCGTCTCGGACAGCCGCGCAGTCCAGATGTAGACCGGCTCGACCGGGGGACCATCGGCGACACCGAGCCGGTCGAGCTTCTTCAGCGTCTCGGCGGACGCGTCATCCGTCACGTGGCCGACGACGGCGTAGAGCGGCTCGAGCATCGCGCCGCCGGACTCCGTGGAGACGATGAAGAACTGCGAGCCGGCTGCGCCCGCGGGTTCGTTGCCGGCCTTCGCCATGGCGACGTCGCCGTTGCGGTAGCGGTAGTCGGTCGGCGGTGCTGCGTCGACGGTGTAGCCGGGACCGCCCGAGCCGTTGCCGGCCGGATCCCCGCCCTGCACGACGAAGCCGGGGACGACGCGGTGGAACGAGAGGCCGTCGTAGAACCCGGAGCGGGCGAGCGCGGCGAACGACGACGTGGCCGCGCCGCCGGTGGTCGGATCGAGCGTGATCGTGAGCGGACCGCACGAGGTGACCATCGTCACGGTCCACGTCGACGTCGGGGGGATCAGCGGATCCGGCAGCGCCTCGTCGTACGTCGGCTTCGTCTCGCCCGCGTACGGCGGGGCGGAGTGGTCGCAGCCGTCGGCGCCGGGGCTCAGCGCGGGCGCGGCTGCCGTCGACTCGGGCGGCGCCTCCACCGTGGAGGTCGTCTCGCCACCACGGCCCGGCACGTTGCAGGCGGCCAGCAGCACGGCCGTCAGCAGGATGAGCGCCAGGGGCAGGACGCGGCGCATCAGGCCAGCGACTCCGGCGTGGCCGCGAGGCAGTACGCGGCCATCAGCGCCGCGGTCGCCTCGAGATCGTCGAGGTCGCAGACCTCGGCGGGGGAGTGCATGTGCCGCAGCGGGATTCCCAGCAGCGCAGCGCGCAGGCTGCGCACCGAGGCGAGCGTGTTGTCCACGTCGGTATGCGTCGAGCCGCCCGGCATCGCCTCCATGCCGAACGGGATCCCGTTGGCGGTGGCGAGCTCCTCGAGCGTGGACGCCACGGTCTCGTCGAGCCCGAGGCCGCGGGTGATGACCGTGCCTGCGCCGAGCTTCTGCGGACCGGTCTGCCCCTTGTCGATCGACGGGACATCGGCGGCATGCGTGACGTCGATGACGATCGACACGGCGGGCTGGACGGCCTCGGTGACGAGCCGCGCACCTTCGCCCAGCGTCTCCTCGAGCACGCAGCCCGTGGCGACGACGCGGACCTTGGGGCTCCCGGCCGCGACGCGGCGCAGCGCCTCGAGCGCCGCCCACGCGCCGACACGGTCGTCGAGCGCGCGCGACGTGAGCCGCGATCCCATCAGCTGCACGGGGCCGCTGCCCACGATGGCGTCGTCGCCGACGCGCACCACGGAGCGGGCCTCGTCGCCGTCCTTGGCGCCGATGTCGAGCCACAGCTCCTTCATCTCCGTCCCGGACGTGCGCTCGCTGCCCTTCTGCAGGTGGATCGGCACGCTGCCGATCACGCCGGGGATGTCTCCGCCCCGCGTGCGGATGGAGACGGGCTGGCCGACGAGCACGCGGGGATCCCAGCCGCCGAGGCCGCGGACGCGCAGGACGCCATCCTCCTCGATGTGCGTGACGATCAGGCCGATCTGGTCGATGTGGCCGAGCAGCAGCACCGCCGGCGCGTCCTCGGGCCCAACGCTCGCGATCGCGTTGCCGATGCGATCCCGCGTCACGGTGGCGAACTCTCCCGCCATCGCGGCCCACAGGTCGGCGGCCTCCCGCTCACGCCCGGAGGGGCCGTGGGCCTCGAGCAGCTGGAAGAGTCGGTCTCGTGCGGCGGTGTCCATGCCGCGCACGCTAGCATCACCGTATGGGAGGGGCAGGAGCAGCGCGGGTCGTGATCACCGGCATCGGGATCCTGTCGCCCGTCGGTCTCGACACCGCCACCTCGTGGAGCTCGCTGCTCGCCGGCCAGTCCGGCGTCGCGCCGATCCAGGGCTTCGATCCCGAGCGCATCGAGACGCGGATCGCGTGCGAGCTGAAGGGCTTCGATCCCGAGTCCGTGATGGAGAAGAAGGAGGCGCGCAAGCTCGACCGCTGCAGCCTCACCGCCGTCGCGGCCGCGCGTGAGGCCTGGGCGCAGAGCGGCGTGGTCATGGACGACCCGGAGCGCGTCGGCGTGATCGTCGGCAGCGCCTTCGGCGGCGCAGCCACGATCGAGGCCGGCATGCACACGATGTTCGAGAAGGGCCCGCATCGCATCGGCCCGCATCTGCACGGCGCCATGCTCGTCGACACGCCGGGCTTCGAGATCGCCCGCGACCTCGGTGCCCTCGGCACCAACTTCTCCGTCACCGCCGCCTGCGCCACCGGCGCGAGCGCGATCGGGGTGGCGGCCGATCTCGTCGCGAGCGGCAACATGGATGTCTGCCTCGCCGGCGGCGTCGACACGCTGATCACCGAGTACATCATGGGCGGCTTCTGCAACATGAAGGTGCTCGGCTCGCCGC
>CAZPQP010000209.1:0-3636 GCA_964588635.1 uncultured Bifidobacterium sp. | reverse complement strand
CCGACGGCGTCGAAGTGCTGGAACTCGCCGTCGAGGCGGCCGAGGTCGAGCTCGGCGTGGATGAGCTCCTCGCCCGAGCCGGCCGGACCCACCACCCAGTTGCCGTCCGGCCCGATCACGCCCGAGCCGCCGGACAGCAGCAGGCCGTCATTGGCAACCTGCTCGTTCCACGTGCCGAGCAGCGTCTGCTCCTTGAGGTCGTCGGGGATCTCCTCGATCGACAGCGACGAGCCGGCGGCGATCACGTAGCAGCGGCCCTCGAAGGCGTAGTGGCGGCTGGCGAGCGTCGCGTTGGGCCCGACGTCGGGCCAGACGGCGATGTGGATCTGCTCTCGCAGCGAATGCATCGCCATGCGCGTGAGCGGCATCCAGTGCTCCCAGCAGATCAGGCCGCCGATACGGCCGAGGTCGGTGTCGTAGACGTTGAGGGTGCTCCCGTCGCCACGGCCCCAGATCATGCGCTCGGCGTGCGTGGGCATCAGCTTGCGATGGCAGCCGAGCACCGAGCCGTCGGCGCCGATCGAGAGCAGGCTGTTGAACAGCGTGCCGCCGGACAGCAGGTCGCGCTCGTGGATGCCCAGGTGCAGCTGCACGCCGAGCTCGCGGGCCAGCGCGCCGAGGCGCTCGGTGGCGGGGCCGGGCACCTCGATGGCGTTGTCGAGCATGCGGGCGTAGGCGCTCTTCTGGAGCTCGCCGTCCCACGGCGCCTGTCCGTACATCCAGACCGGGTAGCCGGGGATCCACGTCTCGGGGAACACCACCAGCTGGGCGCCGTCCTGCGCCGCGGCCGTGGTGAGGCGCTCGACCTCGGTCAGGCACCCCTCAAGATCGAGCATGCGCGGAGCGGCCTGCGCGATCGCGACGTGGACGCTGCGGCTGCTCACGCAGGCGTTGTACCACCGTCCCCGCGGTGGCGCCATGTGCAACCATTCGGTTCCTGCCTACGGGACATAGGCGTTTACCTATTAATAAGCGGAGACCCATCATGTCCAATGCCACCGAGCTCGAGATCGTCGGCCCCGTCGCGCCGGAGCGCGCGCACCTCCTGTCCGACGACGCCCTCGCGCTCGTGGTCCGCCTGCAGCGCGAGCTCGGCCCGCGCCGCACCGAGCTGCTGGCCGCGCGCGCCGCGCGGCAGGAGCGCCTGAACGCCGGCGAGCGCCTGGACTTCCTGCCCGAGACGCGAGACATCCGCGAGGGCGACTGGCGCGTCGCCCCCGCGCCGGCCGACCTGCAGAACCGCCGGGTCGAGATCACGGGGCCGGCCGAGGCGAAGATGATGATCAACGCGCTCAACTCGGGCGCGAAGGTCTTCATGTGCGATCTCGAGGACGCCCTGTCGCCGAGCTGGAGCAACGTGCTCGACGGCCAGGCCGCGCTGCACGACGCGATCCGCCGCACGCTCGAGTTCACAAGCGACGTCGGCAAGCACTACACGCTCGATGACGAGCTCGCCACGCTGATCGTGCGCCCGCGCGGCTGGCACCTCGTAGAGCGGCACGTGCTGGTCGACGGCGAGCCCGTCGCCGCCGGCCTGTTCGACCTCGCGCTCTACATGACGCACAACGCCGAGGAGCTGCTCGCGCGCGGCTCCGGCCCGTACTTCTACCTGCCGAAGCTCGAGTCGCACCGCGAGGCGCGCCTCTGGAACGACGCCTTCGTGATCGCGCAGGAGGCCGTCGGCGTGCCCTACGGCACGATCCGCGCCACGGTCCTGATCGAGACGCTGCCCGCCGCCTTCGAGATGGAGGAGATCCTCTACGAGCTGCGCGACCACGCCTCCGGGCTCAACGCCGGCCGCTGGGACTACATCTTCAGCTCGATCAAGAAGCTGCATGCCCACCGCGAGGCGATTCTGCCCGACCGTGCCTGCGTGACAATGGGCGTCCCGTTCATGCACGCCTACACCCAGCTGCTCGTGCGCTCGTGCCATCGCCGCGGCGCCTTCGCGATCGGCGGCATGGCCGCGTTCATCCCCTCGCGCCGCGACGCCGCGGTCAACGAGCTCGCCTTCACGAAGGTCCGCGAGGACAAGGAGCGCGAGGTCAACGGCGGCTGCGACGGCACCTGGGTCGCCCACCCAGACCTCGTCCCGCTGGCCATGGAGATCTTCGACGCCGTGCTCGGCGATCGCCCCAACCAGGTCGACCGACTGCGCGAGGACGTGATCCCGAACGCCGACGCACTCGTCGCGCTCGGCGAGACGCCCGGCGCCATCACCGAGCAGGGTGTGCGCACCAACATCTCCGTCGGCACGCGCTACATCGCCGCCTGGCTCGACGGCCTCGGCGCCGTCGCCATCGACAACCTGATGGAGGACGCGGCCACGGCCGAGATCTCCCGCGCCCAGCTGTGGCAGTGGCTGCACTTCGCCGTCGAGCTCGAGGACGGCCGCACGCTCACGCCCGAGCTCTACGCGCAGCTGCGCGACGAGGAGCTGGCCAAGATCGGCGGCCGCAGCGAGGGACGCAATGGCGAGGCCGTCGATCTGCTCGACGAGCTCGTCACCCAGGAGCGCTTCGAGGAGTTCCTGACGATCCCGGCCTACGCCAGGCTCGCATAGCCCGGCCACGCCACGCGCGTGACCTCCCAGATCCGGTCGGTGCCGGTATCCGCCGGACCGAGGGGGCGCTCACAGGCGAGCTCGCCGAGGAGCGCGTACCCGAGCCTGCGCGGCACGCCCTCGCTCGCCGCGTTCGTGATGTCGTGGGCGATGCGCACGCGGTCGATCGCCGGATCGGCGAAGGCGAGATCGGTGGCGAGACCCGAGGCGATCGTGGCCAGCCCGCGCCCCGTCGCGTGCGCACCGAGCCAGTAGCCGACCTCGAGGCCCGTCGGACCGATGCGCCGATGCAATCCCACCGCCCCCGCGATCGTTCCCCGCTCGAAGATCCCGGCGTACAGGTCGCCGCCATCCTCCCAGTCCGCGTTCCAGCCGTCGATGGTCGCCGCGGGATCGCAGTCGGCCGGCGCCCACAGGTCGAGCCACGCCATCCGCGGGCGCAGGTGCGCGTCGGAGCTGAGGATCACCGCGCGGAGCTCGTCGCCGTCCTCCGGACGCCAGCGCCGCACCTCGACCTCGCCATGGCTCGCCGCATCGGCGATCCGGCGGCTCACTCCGTGGGCACCTCGACCACCGCGAAGGTCGCCAGCGCGATCGCGAGGATGCGGTCCTGATCGTCGCGCATCTTGCCCTCGGCGACGATCGTGCGACGCCCGTGGTGCTGCACCTCGCCGGTCGCCGTGATCGGCGTGCCGGGGATGACCGGGCGCGTGAGGTTCACCTTGATCTCGATCGTCACGGCTCGCCGACCCGCGGGCAGCAGGGTGTGCGCCGCACCGCCCAGCGCCGAGTCCATCAGCGTCGTCACCCAGCCGCCGTGCACGAGGCCGATCTGGTTGAGGTGGCGCTCATCGGGCGTCGCCCCGAGCACGGCCCGTCCCTCCCCCAGATCCTGGACGTGCAGATCCGCCAGCACCGCCCACGGGCTCGGGGTGATCTGCCCGTCCTTCAGCTGCTGGAACAGCTCGAGGCCCGAGAGTGATGTGTGCTTCGGATCGGTGTCCCCGACCATGTGGGAACCGTACCGCCTAGACGTCCTGGACGTCCTGCACGAGCTGCGTCAGGCTCTTGCG
>CAZPQP010000208.1:0-3654 GCA_964588635.1 uncultured Bifidobacterium sp. | reverse complement strand
GGATGCGGCGCGTGTAGTACGGGTAGAACTGGATGTCGTGCGGGTTGATCAGGCTGACCGTGGCGAACCACGGCTTGCCGTCGGCCGGGCGTGTGGACAGCCAGTCGCGGAACTGCTGACGGGTGATCGGGTCCATGAACTGGCCCTGGCCGGCGCCGCCGTCGGGCGACGGGCAGGTCCCCGCGGTCGGGTCGGGGACCGTGAACCCGTACGCCTCGTAGGGGTTCGCCATGCAGCCGTTGACGGTACCGGCGCCCGTCACGTCGGACGGCGTGATGTGCCACTTGCCGAACCAGTACGTGTCGTAGCCGTGCTCGCGCAGCGCCGTGCCCCAGGTCGGGAAGCCGGGGTTGAGCGTCGCGTCGCCGGTCGTGCCGAAGATGCCGATCTGGTGCGTGTAGAGACCCGAGATCTGGGCCGCGCGGGCCGGGGTGCAGTCGTTCGAGACCGTGTAGTAGTGGGCGAAGCGGACGCCGTCGTCACCGAGCGAGGTGATGGTCGGGCAGACGAACTTCTGGAGCGCACGCGGCATGTAGACGTACGGCGCGCGCAGCTGGTCGACCATGACGAAGAGGATGTTCATGCCGCCCTTGGGGGCGTCCTCGGCGTGCGCGGACGGCATCGTCCATTTCGGCAGCGCGGCGGCCGCGCCGAGGGCGAGTCCGCCGGCGGCGGCGGTCTTGAGAAAGGTCCTGCGCGAGAGCGCATCGGGATTGGGCAGCGCCATGGGGCTCCTCCGGTCGACGGACGCTGCGTAGGCTACGCCTCTCGGCGGGTGAACGCGAGACGAGCGCAAGCACGCTGGGGGGAAACCCGCTCTGCCGGAGTGCGGCACGTGACGTGGCTCACCGGCGTTGGGTCCTGGCCGGTACCCTGCGTGCGTGGCGCACGTCTTCCGCTTCTTCCTGCCGCCCGGCGGTGGCGTGGCCACGGGCGAGCGCATCGGCCTGTCGCGGGACGATGCGCACCGCGTGCGCAAGGTGCTGCGGCTCGAGGCGGGGGAGGCGATCGAGGTCGCCGACGGGACCGGGCGCGTCTTCGCCGCGACGGTGGGCGATGCGAGGCTCGGCACGGTGCTCCTCGGAGACGAGCTCCCCGCGCAGCCCTCGCTCGCGCCCGTCCGCGTGCTGCTCGCGCAGAGCGGCCCGCGCGCTGATGACGCGGTGGAGAAGCTCGTCGAGCTCGGCGTGGCCGAGATCGGCCCGCTGCTGGCCGCCGGGCGACGCCGCGAGGCGCGCACCGACCGCTGGGAGCGCATCGCGGCCGGTGCGGCCGCGCAGGCGAAGCTGCCGTTGGTCCCGACGATCCGCGAGCCCGTCGCCTATGCAGACGCGCTCGCCGCGGGCGCGATCGTCTGCTCGCACGAGGAGCACGACGCGTCGCTCGTCGACGCACTTGCCGCAGCAGGGCATCCGGTCACGCTGCTGATCGGGCCGGAGGCGGGTTTTGGCGCCGATGAGCTCGCCGCAGCCCGCGCCGCGGCCTGCCCGATCGTGAGCTTGGGTGGCACCGTGCTGCGCACCGAGACCGCCGCGATCGTGGCGGCCGCCCTCGTGCGCGATCATCTCCGGCCGTGACGTGTCGTCGCGGGTGCCGGCCACGACGGCCGGTGCGGCTATCCTCGTGAGCATGATCGAGCAGGTTGAAGCAGAGCTCCGCGAGGCGCGCCTCGCACGTGACAGCGAGAAGGTCGGTGCGCTGACGATGCTGCTGGCCGCGCTCAAGGACGCCGAGAAGGCCAACGGCGGCACGCTCGACGATGCCGGGGCCATCCAGGTGATGACGCGCGAGCGCAAGAAGCGCGTCGAGGCGGCCGAGAGCTTCCGCGAGGGCGGGCGCGAGGACGCCGCGCTCAAGGAGGAGGCCGAGCTCGCGCTGATCGACGCCTACCTGCCCGCGCAGCTGACGCCCGCGGAGCTGGCCGAGCTGATCAGCGCCGCGATCGCCGAGGCCGGCGCGACCGAGCCGAAGGACCTCGGCAGCGTCATGAAGATCCTGCAGCCCAGGACTGCGGGCCGCGCCGACGGCAAGGCCGTCTCGGCGGCCGTGCGCGAGGCGCTCGGAGCCTGATGGCGCGGAGCGCCGTTTGACCCGGACGAGCTTCACCGTCTCGGACACGTTCGCGCGCGAGCTCTCCTCGCGCGGCGACGAGGTCCTCAGGGCGGTCGCGCAGTCGGCGGAGTGCAAGGTGTACCTGCGCGGCGACGAGGTGATGCTCGACGGCGACGACGCCCAGCTCGAGAGCGCGCACGCGCTGCTGGGCGAGCTGAGTGCGCTGGTCGAGGGCGGCACACCGCTCGAGTCGCAGACCGTCGAGGCCGTGACGGGCGTGCTCGCGCGCAACGGCAGCGCCAAGGACGTCCTCGGCGACGTCGTCTGGCGCCACCGCACGACCACGATCAAGCCGCGCACCGCCAACCAGAAGCTCTACGTCGACACGATTCGCACCCACACGATGACGTTCGGGATCGGGCCGGCCGGTACGGGCAAGACGTACCTCGCGATGGCGCTGGCCGTGGCCGCGCTCGACAGCCGCCAGGTGTCGCGGATCATACTCACGCGGCCCGCGGTCGAAGCCGGCGAGCGCCTGGGCTTCCTGCCCGGCGACCTGATGGCCAAGGTCGATCCGTATCTGCGCCCGCTGTTCGACGCGCTCTACGACATGATGGACGGCGAGCGGGTGACGGCCCTGCTCGAGCGCGGCGTCGTCGAGGTCGCACCGCTGGCGTTCATGCGCGGCCGCACGCTCAACGACGCGTACATCATCCTCGACGAGGCGCAGAACACCACGAAGGAGCAGATGCGCATGTTCCTCACGCGGCTCGGCATGGGCTCCAAGGTCGTGGTGACGGGCGATCCGACGCAGGTCGATCTGCCGCGCGACTCGCTGTCCGGGCTGGTCGAGGCGTCGCGCATCCTGCAGAACGTGCCGGACATCGGCATCATCGAGTTCGACAAGTCCGACGTCGTGCGCCACAAGCTCGTGCAGCGCATCGTCGAGGCGTACCGCGTCTCCGACGAGGACACGATCCAGTGACGCTGGAGTTCGACGATCGCGCCGAGAGCGGCGTGGACGAGGCGGCGATCGCCGCCGTGGTCGATGCCGTCCTGACGGCGGAGAACGTGGGGGAGGTCGAGGTCGGCGTGGTGCTCGTGGACGCCTTCGAGATGCAGGAGATCAACCGCGAGCACCGCGGCAAGGACGAGCCCACCGATGTCCTGTCGTTCCCGATCGACGATGACGACGGGGAGGATCTGGACGGCGTCACGCGCATGCTCGGCGACGTGGTGGTCTGCGTGCCCGTGCTCGTGCAGCAGGCGGCCGACAACGATGTGGCCGTCGGCGACGAGCTCGTCGACCTGCTCGTGCACGGCGTGCTGCACCTGCTGGGCTACGACCACGAGACCGACGACGGCGAGATGCTGGCGCGGCAGGACGCGATCGTCGCGCCTCTCGCGCCGATCGCCTGGCCCGCGGCCTGAACCCGTCACAGGCCGGTGCGCCTCCGGCGCAAACGCGCGCACTCTCGCGCGGCGCCCGTGGCGCGCCGTCGGGCAGGCTGGCTGCATGGAGACCGCACCGGGAGCACGGGGAATCGTGATCGGCGATCGCTACCGCGTGGCCGGGGTGCTGCGCCGCAGCGGCCTGATCGA
>CAZPQP010000207.1:0-3664 GCA_964588635.1 uncultured Bifidobacterium sp. | reverse complement strand
ATCCCGACCGAGTACGGCGGCCTCGGCCTCGACCTCGTCACCTACGCGCTCGCGATCGCCGAGCTGACGCGCGGCTGGATGGCCGTGTCGGGCATCGTCAACGGCCAGTACATCGTCGGCGGCATGATTGCCGCGCACGGCAGCGACGAGCAGAAGGCGAACTACCTGCCGCGCCTGGCGGCCGGCGAGATCCGCTCCTGCTTCTCGATGACCGAGCCCGGCGCCGGCTCCGACGTGCAGTCGATCATCACCACTGCGGTGCGTGACGGCGACGAGTTCGTCATCAACGGCTCCAAGATGTGGGTCACCAACGGCGACCGCGCCTCCGTGATCGCGCTGCTCGTCAAGACCGATCCGACCGCGGAGCCCCGCTACAAGGGCATGACGGCGCTGCTCGTCGACAAGCTCCCGCAGGTCGCCGACCAGGGCGGCATGAAGATCTCGCCGCCGCTCGGCAAGCTCGGTTACCACGGCGTCGAGTCGGTCGAGATCTCCTTCGAGGACTACCGCGTGCCCGTCTCGGCCGTGCTCGGCGGCGAGGACAAGATCGGCACGGGCTTCCTGCAGATGATGTCCGGCATCGAGACCGGCCGCATCAACGTCGCCTCGCGCGGCCTCGGCATCTCGCTGCGCGCCCTCGAGCTGTCGCTCGAGTACGTCCAGCAGCGCGAGGCCTTCGGCAAGCCGATCGGCCACCACCAGCTGATCCAGAAGAAGCTCGCCGACATGGCGACCCGCATCGAGGCCTCCAAGCATCTGATCCTCGCCGCGGCGAAGAAGAAGGACTCGGGCCAGCGCGCCGACATCGAGGCCGGCATGGCCAAGCTCTACGCGACCGAGACGTGCCAGCGCTGCGCCGAGGAGGCCATGCGCATCTTCGGCGGCTACGGCTACTCGACGGAGTACGAGGTCGAGCGCCTCTACCGCGACGCGCCGCTGATGATGATCGGCGAGGGCTCCAACGAGATCCAGGAGACGATCATCGCCAAGGGCCTGCTGAAGCGGTACGAGCTGATCTAGCGCATCTGGACCCGGGTCCCGAAGCGCATGCAGCGTGCGGATCTGGACCCGGGTCCGATTTCGCAGGAATCGTGCGAATCTGGACCCGGGTCCAGATTTGCATGCAAACGGCCGGAATCGGTCGCTTGCAATCGCGAGTCAGGTCTGGTTTTGTACGCAATCGATGGGGAGCGCGGAGACCACGATTGCCGGGACGAGCGCTGAGCGCGTCTACGAGGACCTGCGCGCGCTGATCATCGGCGGCGAGTACGCGCCCGGCACGCGCCTGCGCGCCGAGGCCCTGGCCGCACGCTTCGGCACGTCGCGCACGCCCGTTCGGGAGGCGCTGATGCTGCTCGAGGGCGACGGGCTCGTCGAGATCGAGCCCCGCCGCGGCGCCGTCGTGCGGGCGTTCGATCCCGCCGATCTGGTCGACCTCTACGAGGTGCGCGCCGTGCTCGAAGCCCGCGCCGCCGCGCTCGCCGCCGCGCGCGTCACCGCCGAGCAGCTCGCCGAGCTCGACGCCGCCTGCGACCGCGCGGAGGGTCTGACCGGGAGCAGCGCGCGCACCGTCGACACGCTGATCGCCGCCAACGAGGACTTCCACGGCATCGTGATCGAGGCCGCCGGGAGCCCGCGCCTGAACGGCGCGCTGCGGACGGTCGCGGGCATCCCGCGTCCGTTCAAGACCGTCTTCTGGAACGACGCCGCCGAGCGCACGCGATCCCTCGCCGCGCACCGGGAGATCGTCGCCGGCCTGCGCGCCGGTTCGGCCGAACGCGCCGAGAGCGCGATGCGTCTGCACGTCCTCAACGCACGAGACTTCCTGATCGAGGTGATGGATTGAGCGAGACCGAGAACACCGCCGGCCCGCTGGAAGGCGTGCGCATGATCGAGTTCGGCCAGCTGCTGGCCGGCCCGTACTGCGCATCCCTGATGGCCGACTTCGGCGCCGAGCTGATCAAGGTCGAGGCCCCGCCGGCGGGCGACCCGATGCGCGTCTGGGGTCGCGAGCAGGTCAACGGCCACACGCTGTGGTGGCCCAGCCTCGCGCGCAACAAGAAGGTCGTGACGCTGAACCTGCGCGAGCCCGAGGGCCAGGAACTGGCGCTCGAGCTGATGGCCAAGGCCGACGTCGCGCTCGAGAACTTCAGCCCCGGCACGATGGAGAAGTGGAACATCGGTCCGGACAGGGCGCTGGAGAAGAACCCGCGCCTGATCTACGCCCGCGTGTCCGGCTACGGCCAGACCGGCCGCTACCGCGACCGCGTCGGCTTCGCCGCGGCCGGTGAGGCGATGGGCGGCCTGCGCTACTTCAACGGCTATCCGGACCAGGCGCCGCCGCGCTCGGGCATCTCGCTCGGCGACACGCTCGCCGCCAAGCAGGCGTTCGAGGGCATCCTGATGGCGCTCTACTGGCGCGACGCCAGGGGCGGCGGCAAGGGGCAGGTGATCGACGCCGCGATCGTCGACGCGTGCTTCGCGATGACGGAGTCCACGATCACCGAGTACGGCCTGACCGGCGTGGTCCGCGAGCCCTCCGGTTCGTACCTGTCGAAGATCGCGCCGTCGAACGTGCACAAGTCGAAGGACGGGAAGTGGGTCGTGATCGCCGCGAACCACGACTCGCTGTGGAAGCGCCTCGCAGCGCTGATGGGCAAGCCCGAGCTCGCCGAGGACGAGCGCTATGCCACGCATCGCGCCCGCGGCGAGCACGAGCACGAGCTGTACGCGATGATCGACGAGTGGGCGGCGGGCTACACGGCCGCCGAGCTCGACTCGATGCTCGCCGAGGCGAATGTGGTATCCGCCGGGGTCTACTCGGCGGCCGACATGTACGACGATCCGCACTTCCGCGAACGTGGACTGATCGTGGATCTGGAGGACCCCGAGATCGGCACCATGCCGGTTCCGGGCATCACCCCGAAGCTCTCCGAGACGCCGGGCCACATCAAGTGGGGCGGCAAGTGGGACGTCGGGGCGGACAACGAAGAGGTCTGGTGCGGACTGGTCGGGCTCTCCCAGAGTGAGCTCGGTCGCCTGCAAGAGGCCGGGATCGTCTAGCGTAATGACCTGCAAGAGGAGAGAAAGGACGGACTCGTGGCGTATCGCCTAGGAGTGGACGTCGGTGGCACCTTCACCGACCTCTTCCTCGTCAATGACGAGGACGGAACACAGCATCGGGTGAAGACCCCGTCGACGCCGAGCGACCCTTCCCAGGGTGTGCTCAACGGCGTGGCGCGCATCTGCGAGACGGCGGGCATCACGCCCGGTGATCTCGGCAACATCATGCACGGCACGACCGTCGCAACCAACGCCGTGCTCGAGGGCAAGGGCTCCCGCGTCGGCCTGATCACGACCCAGGGCTTCCAGCAGATCCTGCACCTGGCCCGCTCGCAGACGCCGGGCCCGCTGGCCGGCTGGATCATCATGCAGAAGCCCGAGCCGCCGGCGACCCTCGCCGACACGCGCGAGGCCGTCGAGCGCATGGGCCCGCGTGGCGAGACCGTCGTCCCCGTGGATGAGAAGCAGGTCGAGGGGATCGTCAAGGATCTCGTCGAGAGCGGTGTCGAGTCGCTGACGGTGGGCCTGATCAACTCGTACATCTCGAACAAGCACGAGAAGCAGATCGGCGAGATCGTCGAGCGCCTCTACCCGGGCTTCC
>CAZPQP010000206.1:0-3699 GCA_964588635.1 uncultured Bifidobacterium sp. | reverse complement strand
CTCGACGAGGTCCCACCAAACCATGTCGAGGTCGCCGTCGGGGTCGGCGTAGAAGGCCTGCTCGAAGCGCGTCATCACCTGCACCCAGGCGGCGAGGATCAGCAGGCCACGTCGCAGCGTCGCCGCGTTGATCGGATCCTGCGCCGCCGCGGCGGGAATACCGGCGTAGCGCTCGAGGAACTCGGGGTCGCGGCCGCGGCGGCCGTGCAGCATCGCCATCGCCTCGGTCGTGAGGATGTGCGCGGGGTCGCGCAGGAGCCACGGCAGGTCGACGTCGAGCGACAGCTCGTAGATGGCGTGCCCGAGCTCGTGCAGCGTCGTCTCGAGCCAGCGGACGGTCGGCACGAGGTTCATCAGCACGCGGATATCGCCGCGGCGATCGACGTGCATCATGAACGCGTGCTGATCCTTGCCGGGACGCGGCAGCACGTCGGAGCGCGCGAGCACGCCCTCCACGTCGTGGCCGAGATCGGCGAAGTAGCGGCTGCTGGCACCGAGGGCATCGACGTCGCCGATCACCGGCTCGAGCGGATCGGGCCCGACGCTCGGGGCGTCCTGGCCGAAGACGTCGATCATGTGCCACGGCTGGAAGAGCGCATCGGGTGCGAGACCGAGAGCGTCGCGCCGCTGGGTCTCGATGGCGGCGCGCTCCACGCCCCACGCCGGCGCCAGCGCCTCGTGCAGTGCATCGAACATGCCGTAGAGACGGGACTCGTCGAGCTCGTCGAGGGCGAGCGCCATCGCGTAGTGATCGCGATATCCGGCGGCACGGGCGGCCTCGTTGCGCAGCCGTGCCAGCTCGCGGAGACCAACGGCGACCTCGCCGCCGACGAGGCGCGCGCTCGTCCAGACCGCCTGCCGCTCCGCGAGGTCGGTGCTCTCGTTGAGGACGCGGTCGACGGCCGCGGCGTCCAGCTCCCGCCCGTCCACGGAGGCGCGGTAGCGCGAGTGCGCGGCCATCAGCTCGGTCTCGAGTCCGACGATGCGGTCGATCAGCTCGGGCGGGCGCTGTCGGCCTGCGGTCATCAGCCGCAGGACCTCGGCCCGGCGGTGCTCCAGCGGCGAGTCATCGAGCGGGACCGCAGCCGCTGCGACGTCGGGCTCGGCAAGCGCATGCTCGTAGGCGGCACTGGCGGCCTCGGCGGCGGCCGAAGCCTCCTCCGTTGCGTCGCAGGACATCGCCCACCACGCCAGGTTTGCCGCCGTCTCGAGCTCGGCGAGGCGCGCCTCCGCCTCCGGCAGGGTCGTCAACGGATCAGCGCGCCCGTGGCGGCTCGACGTCCTGCCACGGGTTGTGCCGGGAGTTGCGCAGCTTGTAGACCCCGTAGCCGGCGGCACCGGCGAGCGCCAGCACGCGCACGGTCTTCGAGGCCGCGAACAGCGCGGTCGCACCGGCGGCGACGCCGACCATGATGGCGGTCTTCTGATCGATCTCGGGCATCAGGACGATCCTCCGATGACGGGGAGCGAGAGCTTGCGACGGCCGCGCTCCGGGCGGGGCATGCCATCACTGATCCACTGATCCACAACCGCGAACAGCTCGTCGACGAGCTGGTCCTGCGGCACGCGCTTGAGCACCTCGCCGTGCGCGTAGATGTGGCCGGCATCGCGGCCGCCGGCGATGCCGAAGTCGGCGTCGCCGGCCTCGCCCGGGCCGTTCACCGCGCAGCCCATGACGGCGACCTCGAAGTGCTCCTTGTAGCCGCGCAGGCGCGTCTCGACCGTCTCGGCCAGCACGTGCACCTCGACGTTCGTCCGACCGCACGACGGGCACGAGATCATCTCCGGCCCCATGTGCCGCAAGCCGAGGGCGCGCAGGATGTCGTACGCGACGCGCACCTCCTCGACCGGATCGACCGACAGCGAGACGCGGATGGTGTCGCCGATGCCCTCCTCGAGCAGCGTGCCGATCCCGATCGCGCTCTTGACGGCGCCCGTCACGAGCGTGCCGGCCTCGGTCACGCCGAGGTGGAGCGGGTACGGGACGAGCCCGGCGAGCGTGCGGTAGGCGCCGATCATGACCGGCACCGAGGTCGACTTGACCGAGATCTTGAAGTTGTCGAAGCCGAGCTGCTCGAGGAGCTCCACCTCCTCCATCGCCGCCTTCACGAGCGCGCCGATCGGATCGCTCGTGGCGGTCCACTTGAGGTGCTCGGGCAGCGAGCCGGAGTTGGCGCCGATGCGCAGCGGCGTACCTGTCTCCTGGGCCTTGGCGACGACCTCGCGGACCTTGTCGTCGCCGCCGATGTTGCCGGGATTGATGCGCACCGCGGCGACGCCGGCGTCCATCGCGCGCACCGCGAGCGAGGCGTTGAAGTGGATGTCCGCGATGATCGGCACGGGGCTCTCCGCGACAATGCGCGGCAGCGCGTCGGCGTCGGGCAGTCCCGGCACCGCGACGCGCACGATGTCGACGCCGGCCTCATGCAGCTGCGCGACCTGCGCGAGCGTGGCGTCGGCGTCGAACGTCTTCGTGGTGGTCATCGACTGCACGGCGACGGGCGCACCGCCGCCGATCAGGACGCCGCCGACGTTGATCTGCTTCTCGCTGGCCATCGCCTGAATCCTATCTGCCTACGGTCCGGTGAACCGGCTGATGTCGTTGTTGAGCCCGATCACGAACAGCACCAGCACGAGCGCGATCCCCACGATGCTGATGCGTTCGATGAGCACCCGCGAGAGCGGCTTGCCGCGCCGCAGCTTCTCCGCGAGCGCGACCATGATGTGCCCGCCGTCGAGGGGCAGGAAGGGCAGCAGGTTGAAGATCGCGAGCGCCAGCGAGATCACGCCCAGCATCCAGAGGAAGCTCCCGGACTTGACGCTCTCCTCCGACGTCGCGGTGATGCCGACGATGCTCGAGACCTGCTTGTGCCCGTCCGAGGTGGTGACGATGCGCGTCAGACCCGTGAGCGACTCCTTCGTGACGAACCACGACCAGCGCGCGGAGTCCGCCGCGGCCGACGGAAGCGGCTCGCGCCGCACGCCGTCGGGGACCTGCTGGAAGGAGAAGCCGATCAGCCAGCGACCGTCCACGTTCTCGGGCTTGACCGCCTTCAGCGTCTGCGTGGCTCCGTCGCGCGTGACGGTCAGCGTGACCGGCGCGCCCTTGCTCGCCTGCACCTGATCACCGACCTTCTGCCAATCGCCGTTGACGGGCGTGCCGTTGACCGCCGTGATCGTGTCACCCGGCTGGAGCCCGGCCGTCATCGCGGGCGTCCCGGAGACGCTCGCGACGTCGGTGCTCGGCTTCTGCAGCGGCACGCCGTGCCAGAAGAAGATCGTGAGGATCACGAGCGCCGCCAGCACGTTCGCGCCGGGGCCCGCGAGGATGATCGAGATGCGCTTCCAGACCGGCAGCCGCCAGTAGGCACGGCGGTCGAGGTCGTCGTGGAGGCGCTCCAGGTTCTTGCGCGTCTCGGCGTAGGTCTTCGGGTGGAGCAGATGCTGGTCCGCGTCGAGCGCGAGCCGCGCGCGGTCGGCAGCGGTCTGACACTCGGCCGGCGGTGCATCCGCCGCGATCGCGCTCTTCAGCTGCGCGGTTGCCGGCCCCAGGAGATCGCGCTGCCCCGCGGGGCGCCGCAGATCGATCTCCTCGATCGCGTCCTGGCAGACGATGACGTCCTCGGGCAGCGGGCGGTTCATGCCGACGATGCGCACGTAGCCGCCGAGCGGGATCAGGCCGAGGCCGTACTCCGTCTC
>CAZPQP010000205.1:0-3743 GCA_964588635.1 uncultured Bifidobacterium sp. | reverse complement strand
GATCACCTTCACGGACGGCAACGACACCTACATCCCGAACCTCAACCCGGCCACGATCGCGATCTGCCCCTCGAAGTTCAACCCGTGCATGCTCACGGGCCAGTGCAGCCTGTCGACGACGAAAACCGGAACGCTCTCGCTCTGCGATAGCGCGGACAGTTCCGCCTGCACTCCGCCGCCGACGAACAACACGTACTCGTACAACGAGAACATCTACTTCCAGACGGCCATCCGGAACGCCTCGTAGCGTCCGACTGGAGCCCCCGCCTCAGCCGACGATCGACGCCTCGAGCCGCGCCCGCAGGTCGTCGGGCAGGCGCTTCGACTCGGTGTGCTCGAGGTTCGTGTGGACGAGCACGCCGCGCGCGCTCGCGCAGAGGCGGCCGTCGCTCGAGGCGTGCACCGTCTCGCGCAGGGTGATCGACGAGCCGCCCACGCTCTCGACCTCGACCTGCACCACGGCGTCGCCGTCCTCCTGCGTGAGCGCGGAGATGAAGTCGACGGAGACGTGCCGCACGACGAACTCGGTCAGCTGCGTGATGCCCTCGCCGAGCGCGTTGGCGAGCCACGCGTCGCGGCCCTCCTCGAGGTAGTTGAGGTAGACGGCGTTGTTGACGTGGTTGAAGCCGTCGAGGTCGCGCCAGCGGATGGGCACGACCTTGCGGCCGGGTTCGATCGGGGTGGTCATAGCTGGAATTCTCCCCGGGCGACCACGCGGCACGAGCCGCCGACGCGCGGTGCCTCGCCGGGTGCCACATCGACCTCGATGTAGGAGGGGCGGAGCATCTCGACGCCCTGCAGCATCGTGATGCGCCCGGGCTCCACGACGCCGCTCTGCAGGAGATGCGCGCCGAGCGCGCCGGCGGCGGAGCCCGTGGCCGGGTCCTCCCAGATGCCGTCGAGCGGCGAGAACATGCGCGTGCGCATGATCCCGTCCTGCACCGGCGCCCAGAGGTAGATGGTGTGCACGTCGTACTCGGCGAGCGCCTGCATGTTGGGCGTGGCCTTCGCCACGTCGGCGACGGGGCAGAGCAGGTGGTTGATGCCGTTGGCGGCCTTGGCCGGCTCGCCGATCAGCGGCACACCGAGTGCGCGGCCGAGCTCCTCGACATCCACGTCGGCCGGCCCGATCAGCGGATCGGGCTGCGTCATGCGTCCGCCGATCAGCGTGCCGCCCTCCCGCTCGATCTCGACGGGAATGAGGCCCATCCCGGTCTCGAACCCGATCAGGTGGATCGGCGTGGCGCGGGCGATCACCCAGGCCGAGCCGAGCACGGGGTGCCCGGCGAACGGAATCTCCTCGGCCGGCGTGAAGATCCTCAGCCGGGCGGTGCCACCCTCGGTGGCGCGCTGCAGGAACGTCGTCTCCGACAGGTTCGTCTCGCGCGCGAGCGCCTGCATCGTCTCGTCGTCGACGCCATCGGCACCGGTGAACACCGCGAGCGGATTGCCCTCGAGCGGGGTGGCGGTGAAGACGTCGACGATCACGTAGCGAAGCGTGCGCATGGCGGCACGATACCGCGCACCCGTGTGTAGCGCTTTGCACTACACTGCGCTACATGACTGCACCGCTCAGCCTTCGCCTCAACGACAACGCCCTGCAGTGCCTCTTCTTCGAGGCGAGCCTCGAAGGCATTCCGCCGCGCACGCTGGCACAACGCCTGATCGACGAGGGACTGCGGATGCAACGGCACCCGCGCGTCGGCTTCATGAACGGCGCGACGGGTCGTCGCGCGTACCTCCTCGGGACGGGTGTCGACATCTGGGAGCTGATCGACATCCTCAAGGCGTGTGGCGGCGATGTCGACGCGGCCATGGAATACACCGGTCGATCGAGGGCCGACATGGATGCCGCGATCGCGTACTACGGTGCCTATCCGGATGAGATCGATGCCCGCGTCGAGGCCAATCGCATCGCCGGCGAGCGCGGTAAGGCCGAGTACCTCGCCGGCTTGGAGCGAGCCGCCGGTTGAGATTCCTCCTCGACGCGATGATCACCGCAGAGGTCGTCAGAGTGCTGGCCGACCAGGGCGTCGAGGCAGAGGCGATCGATGGCGTGCCGGCACTGCTCGGGCTGAGCGACCCCGACGTCCTGCGGCGCGCTCGGGATGGCCGGCAGGTGCTGGTGACGCACAATCGCGAGGATTTCTGCCGCATCGGGCGAGCGGCCGTCGCCGAGGGCGAAGGACATTTCGGGATCGTGCTCGTCACAGGCCACATCGTCCGCATCGGCTCGCTCGCGGTGGAGTTGGTGCGCATCGCCCGTGAACTGGACGCCGACGATGCCCTCCGCGACCAGGAGCTCTGGCTCTAGCGCAGATTTCTAGGAGCGCCTAGAATTGTGATGTGGCACCACCCGACATGCCGGAGACGAGTGAGCAGGCCGCCGCTGTTGCCCTGCCGGGCGAGGCGCGCGTGCTGGCGGCCGCGACCGAGTCGCTGACCGGCGATCGGCGGGGGTTCAGGAAGCTCTGGCCGTTCCTCGGCCCGGCGTTCGTCGCCGCGATCGCGTACGTCGATCCGGGCAACTTCGCCACCAACATCGCGGCCGGCGCGGGCTACGGCTACCTGCTCCTGTGGGTGATCCTCGCCGCGAACCTGATGGGCATGCTGATCCAGTCGATGAGCGCGGGGCTCGGCATCGCGACGGGCATGTCGCTGCCCGAGGTGTGCCGCGTGCGGCACCGCAAGCCGGTGGTGATCGTGCTGTGGGTGATCGCCGAGATCGTCGCGATGGCCACGGATCTCGCCGAGTTCATCGGCGCCGCGATCGCGCTCAACCTGCTGTTCGGATTGCCGCTCCTGCCCGCCGCGCTGGTCACCGCCGTCGGCTCGTACGCCATCCTCTGGCTGCAGACGAGCCGCGGCTTCCGCCACATGGAGGCCGTCATCACCGGGCTGCTCGGCATCATCATCGTCGGCTTCGTCGTGCAAGTGATCCTGGCGGGGCCGAACGGCGTCGATGTTGCGGAGGGCCTCTTCATCCCGGGCTTCGAGGGCACGGAGAGCGTGCTGCTCGCCGCGGGCATCCTCGGTGCCACGGTGATGCCGCACGTGATCTACCTGCACTCGGCGCTGACCAAGCCGCGTGCGCACGGCCGCAGCGAGGAGGAGCGCAGCCGCCTGATCCGCTTCGAGCGCGTCGATGTCGTGATCGCGATGGCGATCGCGGGCCTCGTCAACATGTCGATGCTGATCGTCGCGGCCGCGGCCTTCCACAGCCGCGGCCTCACCGACGTCGTGGACCTCGAGGAGGTGCACGCCCTGCTCGGGCCGATCCTCGGCAGCTCCGCCCCGGTGCTGTTCGCACTGGCGCTGCTCGCGTCGGGCCTCTCGTCGAGCAGCGTCGGCACGCTCGCCGGGCAGGTGATCATGGAGGGCTTCATTCACCGCCGCATCCCCCTGTGGCTGCGCCGCGGCATCACGATGGCGCCCGCCATCGCGATCATCGCGATCGGCGTGAACCCCACGCGGGCGCTGATCATCAGCCAGGTGATCCTCAGCTTCGGCATCCCGTTCGCGCTGATCCCGCTGATCCTCGCCAGTCGCGATCGGGGGCTGATGGGGCGGTTCCGGCTCGGCGCGCGCGGCCTCGTCGCGGCGGTGCTGGTGGCCACGTTGATCCTCGCGCTGAACGTCTTCCTGCTCGCCAGCACGATTGGCGGCTGACCGGGACGGGTATCCTCGAGCCGTGGGCTGCGGCGACTGACGATGGGGGACGTGCTCGCGGAGACGGTGCCCCT
>CAZPQP010000204.1:0-3757 GCA_964588635.1 uncultured Bifidobacterium sp. | reverse complement strand
CCGCGCGCTCGGCGAGCACGCGCGCGTAGTCGTCCGGCATCACCTTCACGAAGCGCCGCAGCGCGCCGGTCCAGTCCTTCAGCAGCGCGGCGGCGATGGGGGAGTCGGTGCGCGCCGCGTGCTCCTCGAGCAGGCTCTTGAGCAGCTCGCGGTCCTCGGCGCTCTCGACCGGCTCGAGCGAGACGCTGGCGGGGTTCACGCGCTTCTCGAAGAGCCGGTCGTCGTCGAGCACGAAGGCCATGCCGCCCGACATGCCCGCCGCGAAGTTGCGGCCGGTGGGGCCGAGGATCACGGCGATGCCGCCGGTCATGTACTCGCAGCCGTGGTCGCCGACACCCTCGACGACGGCGGTGGCGCCGGAGTTGCGCACGCAGAACCGCTCGCCGGCGCGGCCGCGCAGGAACGCCTGGCCGCTCGTGGCGCCGTACAGCGCGACGTTGCCGACGTAGGTCGAGGTGGACACGTCGTAGCCGGCATCGTCGGCGGCGCGCACCACGATGCGTCCGCCCGAGAGGCCCTTGCCGCAGTAGTCGTTGACCGGACCGGTCAGCTCGATATCGGTGCCGGTCATCGCGAAGGCGCCGAAGCTCTGGCCGCCCGCGCCGTGGACCTTGAGCGTGATCGTGCCCTCGGGCAGCCCCTGCGGGCCGACGCGGCGGGCGATCTCGCCGGCCAGCATCGCGCCGAAGGTGCGGTTGATGTTCTGGACGTGCCGCTCGATCACGATGGGCTTGCCCTTGGCCAGCGCGGGCTCGGCCTCGACGATGATCGCGGGATCGATCTTCTCGTCGAAGTGGTGGTCCTGCGGGAAGCGGCGGATCGGCGCGGGCTCGCCGGCGGCGCGCGGGTGCGCGAGGATCGGCGACAGATCGAGGCTCTCCAGCCAGACCGGGCGCTCGGTGCGCTCCCGCAGCAGATCGCGGCGGCCGATCAGCTCGTCGACCGTGGCGATGCCGAGCTCGCTCATCAGCTCGCGCAGGTGCTCGGCGACGAACAGGAAGTAGCGGACGATGTGCTCGGGCGTGCCGCGGAAGCGCTCGCGCAGGACCGGGTCCTGCGTGGCGATGCCGACGGGGCACGTGTTGAGGTGGCAGACGCGCATCATGATGCAGCCCGCCGCGATCAGCGGGGCGGTGGAGAAGCCGAACTCCTCGGCGCCGAGCAGCGCGCCGATCAGCACGTCGCGGCCGGTGCGGAGGCCACCGTCGACCTGCAGCGTCACCTGGCCGCGAAGGTCGTTCATCACCAGCACCTCGTGCGCCTCGGCGAGGCCCATCTCCCACGGCAGGCCCGCGTACTTCAGGCTCGACAGCGGCGACGCACCGGTGCCGCCGTCATGGCCGGAGATCACGACGTGCTCGGCCTTCGCCTTGGCCACGCCCGCGGCGACCGTGCCGACGCCGGCCTCGGCGACGAGCTTGACCGAGATGTCGGCCTGCGGGTTGACGCACTTGAGGTCGTGGATCAGCTGCGCGAGATCCTCGATCGAGTAGATGTCATGGTGCGGCGGCGGGCTGATCAGGCCGACACCGGGCGTCGAATGGCGGAGCCGCGCGATGTAGTCATCGACCTTGTGGCCGGGCAGCTGGCCGCCCTCACCGGGCTTCGCGCCCTGCGCCATCTTGATCTGGATCTGATCGGCGTCGACGAGGTACGGCGTGGTCACGCCAAATCGCCCCGACGCGACCTGCTTGATCGACGAGCGGCGCAGATCGCCGTTGGCATCCGGCGTGGAGCGCGCGGGATCCTCGCCGCCCTCGCCCGTGTTGGAGCGGCCGCCGAGGCGATTCATCGCGATCGCCAGCGTCTCGTGCGCCTCGCGCGAGATCGAGCCCATGCTCATCGCGCCCGTGACGAAGCGCCGGACGATCTCGCTCGACGGCTCCACCTGGTCGAGCGGGATGGCCGAGCCGGCCGGCAGCACCTCGAGCAAGTCCCGCAGCGCGATCGCGCGGTCGGTGCCGGCGTCGATCTCGTCGGCGAAGGTGCGGTACGTCTCGTAGGCGTCGTCGCGCACCGCGCGCTGCAGGTGCACGATCGAATCGGGGCGCCACGCGTGGCGCTCGCCGCCGATGCGGTACTGGTACTCGCCGCCGGCGTCGAGGATGTCCTCGGGCTGCAGCGCCTCGACGTCGAGCTCGTAGCGCTCGCGGATCTCGTCGGCGATGTCGCCGAGCTCGAGGCCGCCGACACGCGAGATCGTGCCGGGGAAGTAGCGGTCGACGAGCGTGCGGCCGAGGCCGACGGCCTCGAAGATCTGCGAGCCGCGGTAGCTCTGGATCGTCGAGATGCCCATCTTCGAGCAGATCTTCAGCAGGCCCTTGCCGAGCGCCTGGATGTAGCGCTTGCGCGCCTCGCCGAGCTCGAGATCGCCGAGCTCGCCCTTGGCGTGCAGGTCGCGCAGGGTCTCGAGCGCCACGTAGGGATTCACGGCGGAGGCGCCGTAGCCGATCAGCAGCGCCATGTGCATCGTCTCGCGCGGCTCGCCCGACTCCACGACGAGGCCGCACATGGTGCGCGCGCCCTGCCGGACGAGGTGCGAGTGCACGGCGGCCGTGGCGAGCAGCGGCGGGATCGGCGCCATCGTCTCGTCGGCGCCGCGGTCCGACAGGATCACGATCGTCGTGCCGCCCCAGACCAGCTGCGATGCCTCGCGCGAGACCATCTCGAGCGCCTTGGCAAGCCCCTTCTCGCCCTCGGCGACGGGGTACAGCGTCGAGATCGTGGCGGCGCGGAAGCCTTCACGGCGCAGGGCGCGCAGCTTCTCGAGCTCGCCGTTCGTCAGGATCGGGCTCAGCGTCGTGACGCGGCGGCAATGCTCGGGCGTCTCCGTCAGCAGGTTGCCGATCGCGCCGACGCCGACGCGCAGGCTCATCACGAGGCGCTCGCGCTCCGAGTCGACCGGCGGGTTCGTGACCTGGGCGAACTGCTGCTTGAAGTAGCTGGGGAGCAGGCGGTTGCGGTGCGTCAGCGCGGCCAGCGGCGTGTCATCGCCCATCGAGCCGATCGGCTCGGCGCCCGTGATCGCCATCGGCGTGAGCAGCAGCGAGAGGTCCTCGCGGGTGTACCCGAAGATGCGGTGCTGGAGCGGGAGCGCCTGCTCGTCGATCGCCACGCCCTGCTGCGGGCGGAGGTCGTCGAGATGGAGCTTGTACTGGTCGAGCCACTGGCGGTAGGGGCGCTGGCGCGAGAGGACGCGCTTGATCTCGCGATCCTGCACGACGCGGCCCGACGCGGTGTCGAACATCAGCATGCGGCCCGGCTCGAGGCGGCCCGTCTCGACGATGTCCGCCTCGGGGAAGTCGAGCACGCCGATCTCCGACGCCAGCACGCACAGGCCGTCCTTCGTGCGCAGCCAGCGGCCGGGGCGGAGGCCGTTGCGGTCGAGCGTGGCGACGACCTTGTCGCCGTCGGTGGCGATCACTGCGGCAGGGCCGTCCCAGGGCTCGACGAGCGTGGTGTGGTACTCGTAGAACGCGCGCACGTCGTCATCGATGTCGAGCGTGGTGTCGCTCCACGCCGGCGGGATCAGCATCGCGAGCGCGTGCTCGAGCGGCCGGCCGGCCTGCACGAGCAGCTCGAGCGCGGCGTCGAGCTTGGCCGAGTCGGACCAGCGCTCCTCCGTGATGGGGTAGAGCTTCTGCAGGTCGCCGCCGAACAGCTTGCTGTGCAGCTGCGGCTCGCGGGCGGCCAGCCAGTTGGCGTTGCCGCGCACCGTGTTGATCTCGCCGTTGTGGGCGATCATGTTGAACGGGTG
>CAZPQP010000203.1:0-3771 GCA_964588635.1 uncultured Bifidobacterium sp. | reverse complement strand
GCCGGCGAGGTCGAGGTCCACGCCCGCGCCAGCGCCTCGGCCGAGCTCGCGGCGCTGCAGGCGCAGATCGAGCCGCACTTCCTCTTCAACGCGCTCAACACGATCGCCGCCTTCATCCGCACGCAGCCCGACGAGGCGCGCCGGCTCGTCACGACGTTCGCCGAGTACTGCCGCTCCACGCTGCGCCAGCCGTCGCAGTTCGTCACGTTCGCCGACGAGATGCAGCACGTGGAGGCGTACCTCGAGCTCGAGCAGGCGCGCTTCGGCCAGGAGCTCGTGATCGACCGCCGCATCAGCGCGGCGGCCAACGACGTGATGGTGCCGCCGTTCCTCGTGCAGCCGCTCGTCGAGAACGCGATCAAGCACGGCAAGACGGACCAGCCGCTGCGCGTCGTGGTGCGGGCCGACGTGCGCTTCGGCCGCCTGCGCGTGATCGTGCGCGACAACGGCCGCGGCATCGCGCAGGAGGATGCGGAGCGCGTGCTCGAGCCGGGCTACGGCAGCGGCGCGGCGGGCCTCGGACTCGCCTCGGTGCATCGCCGCATCCAGGCCTACTACGGCGATGAGGGCCGCCTGCGGATCGCGAGCGCGCCCGTGCTCGGCACGTCGATCAGCATCCTCGTGCCGATCGAGCCGCCTGCGTCCGTCGAGGCGGCCGCGTGACGCTGCTCGCGCTGATCGTGGATGACGAGGCGCCGGCCCGCGGCGAGCTGCGCCACCTCCTCACGGGCATCGACGGCATCGAGGTGGCGGGCGAGGCCGCGAGCGCGCGCGAGGCGCTCGTGCTGGCCGAGCGCATGGCGTATGACGTCGTCTTCCTCGACATCTCCATGCCGGGGGGCAAGGGCGGCATCGAGCTCGCCAAGACGCTGGCCGAGCTGCCGCACCGGCCGACGGTCGTGTTCGTGACGGCGCACGACGACCGCGCGATCCAGGCGTTCTCCGTCGAGGCCGTCGACTATCTGCTCAAGCCGGTCCGCGAAGACCGCCTGCTCACGACGGTTCGCCGCGTC
Source organism: uncultured Bifidobacterium sp. (assembly GCA_964588635.1). Lineage (GTDB taxonomy): Bacteria > Actinomycetota > Thermoleophilia > Gaiellales > F1-60-MAGs149 > F1-60-MAGs149. Next base: position 2,758 of record CAZPQP010000203.1, on the reverse strand, counting down.
GCGGCAATCCGCGCCGGCACCGCGCCCGGTGCGGCGATGGAGGCGCGCATCCCGGTCGACGGCGACGGCGAGGAGACGGTGCTGATCGACCCCGCCGCGGTGGCGTACGCCGAGGCCGATCGCGACCGCTCGCGCATCGCGCTGGCCGACGGCCGCGTGCTCGGCTCGCCGCGGTCGCTGCGCGCGCTCGAGGATCTGCTGCCCAGCACGTTCATGCGCATCCACCGCTCGCAGATCGTCAACCTCGCCCTCGTCGCGGCCCTCGAGCCGCTCGGCGAGGGCCGCGTGCAGGTGCGCCTGTCGGACCGGAACGGCACGGTGCTCGAGGTGGCGCGACGCCAGACGCGTGCGCTGCGCACCGCGCTCGGGCTGCGCTAGGCCAACCCGGCTACGCTGCCCCGGATGGAGGCCCTGTTCGCAATCGAGGAGGCGCTCGTCGGGCTCGAGCCCGCGGACCGCACGCCTGCCGCCGCGCCGGTGCTGATCGACCTCGTCTTCGATGCGCTCGCGATCGACGAGGACGAGCTCAACGCCGTCTCGCGTCGCGGCCTGCTGCTCGCGGCGGCCGAGGGCAACCCCAAGGAGTCGTCGGCCGCCGGCTCGCGCGCCGCGCTCGAGACCGCGTCGGGGTTGATGGAAGACGGCTACGGCGATGCGCTGCAAGGCGCGCTCGCCGAGCTCGCCGGCGTGGTGCCCGACACGTGCCCGTGCACCGCTGCGGTCGTCGAGGACCTGCGCGGTAATCCGGTACTGGCGGTCGAGGCCCTCGCCGTCGTCGTGCTGCATCGCGCGATGGAGTAGCGGTGGCCGTCGATCTGCAGAAGGCGATCGCGCGGCTCAAGCCCGCGCAGGTACGCGCGATCATCGATGCCGCGCTGCGCATGGAGCCCGACGACTTCGACGATCTGCCCGCGCCGCAGGTGATGCTCCGCGGCGACGGCTGGACGGGCGTGACGACCACGATCGACGCCGACGGCTATCGCGCGGTGCTGATCACGGCCGGCGGGCGCCGCACCTCGTCGCGCACGTGCACGATTATCGACCCGGAAGGCGCGACGATCGGCGCCTTCGGCGCAGACGAAGCCGCCGTCGCCGCCGTTGCGGCAACGGCAGGCCTCATCGCACCGCGCCTGCTGGGGGCGGGGCCGGTCACGCTCGGCGTGCTCGGTGCGGGGCCGCTGGCTCGCCGCACGATCGCCGAACTCGGCGAGGCGCTCGACCTGGCCAAGGTCACGATCCACGATCCCAACCCGGCCGCGGCCGCCGAGGCCGCCGCGCTCGGCAAGGTCGTGGGCGACGCAGCCGCCGCCGTGCGCGACGCCTCGCTGGTCGTGACGGCCACGAACGCCCGCGACCCGGCCCTGCGCGCCGACTGGGTCGCGCCCGGCGCCGCCATCCTCGCGCTCGGCGCCGACCGCCGAGGTCGTCGCGAGCTCGATTACCGCCTGCTGGCCGACGCCGCGTTCGTGGCGTGCGACGCCCCGATGGTGGCGCGCGTGATCGCCGACGACCTGCGCGAGTGCGTCGAGGAGGGCCACCTCGACTGGCAGGAGGTCACGCCGCTGCGCGACGTCCTCACCGGCGCGGTCGATGCGCGCGTGAAGCCCGACGATCTCGTCGTGGCGAAGCTGATCGATGCGACGCCGGGGCTGCTCGCCCTGGCGCGGGCCGCGCTGAAGGCCTAGATGTTGTCGAGCATCGCGCGCATCTGCGCGATGATCTCGTCGCCGACGACCTCGGCCACCTCAGGGTGGTCCAGCACCTTCTCGTGCGAACCGGCCTCCTGGCGTTCGACGACGTACGTGTCCTGCATGACCTCGTCGAGGGAGCGTCCGGCGTGGACCTCGCGCAGCACGTGCTGCAGGATCTCCTCGTCGCGGTGCTGGGGGCTGGGCGGGATGACGTCGTGATCGCTCATGGCCGGAAGCCTAGCCGGAGCGCAGCCCGTCCGCGCGCGCGGCGTGGGCGAAACAGAGCATTGGTAGGCTCGCACCACATCGACCGCTGGAGACCCCGTGCACGTACGCGTCGGACATAGCCCGGATCCCGATGACGCCTTCATGGTGTGGGCGATCGCCGAGAACGCGCTCGACCTGCGCGGGTTTGAGATCGAGCTCGTGCCGGCCGACATCCAGACGCTCAACGTGTGGGCGGGTGAGGGCCGCCTCGAGGCGACCGCCATGTCCGTCGGCGCGTACCCCGGCGTGCAGGACACGTACCGCCTGCTCGGCCACGGCGCCTCGCTCGGCGAGGGCTACGGCCCGGTCGTGATCGCGACGACCGACCTCGCGCCCGCCGACCTCGCCGGCCAGCGCGTCGCCGTCCCCGGTCCGCAGACCACCGCGTTCCTCACCGCCCGCCTGGCCCTGCCGGCGTTCGAGCCGGTGCAGCTCGACTTCGAGGCGATCATGGACGCCGTGTCCTCGGGCGACGTCGCCGCCGGCGTCGTGATCCACGAGGGCCAGCTGACGTGGGAGCAGGAGGGCTTCAAGCGCGTGCTCGATCTCGGCGCGTGGTGGGAGGGCGACACGGGCCTGCCGCTGCCGCTCGGCGCCGTCGCGATGCGTCGCGACGTGCCCTCTGATCGCGCCGCCGACCTCTCGGCCGTCCTCAAGGAGGCCGTTGCCGTCGGCATGGAGCACCGCGAGGAGGCGCTCGCCTACGCGATCGAGTACGGCCGTGGCATCGCGCCCGACCTCAACGACCGCTTCGTCGCCATGTACGTGAACGACCTCACGCTCGACTACGGCGAGCGCGG
>CAZPQP010000202.1:0-3797 GCA_964588635.1 uncultured Bifidobacterium sp. | reverse complement strand
CGCAGGCGCTCGTCGACGGGCTGATCGAGGGCCTGCAGATGCCCAAGAACATGCGTTGGGGCACCGGCACGCTGCGCTTCTCGCGTCCGATCCGCACGCTGATCGTCATGCACGGCGACACGGTCCTGCCCGCCGAGGTGCAGGGGGTCCACAGCGGCCGCATCACGCGCGGCCATCGCCTGCTCAAGCCGGAGCTCGAGGTCACGAGCGTCGATGACTGGGCTGTCGATCTCGGCGGCGCCGGCGTCGGCGTGCGCACCGCGGATCGCCGCGAGATCATCGAGGCGCTGCTGCTCTCGAGCGCCAAGGCGCACGACGCGACCTGGGAGGATCCCGGGAACGTGCTCAACGAGGTCGTCTACCTCGTGGAGTGGCCGCGCGTGCTGGACGGCGCGATCAGCGAGCGCCACCTCGAGCTGCCCGAGCGCGTCCTGATCACCGCCATGCAGTCCCATCAGCGCTACCTGCCGCTGCGCGGGGCGACCGGCACCCTGCGTCCTGCCTTCCTGACGGTCGTCAACTCGCATCCCGACGCCGACGCCACCGTTCGCGCCGGCAACGAGCGGGTGCTCGCCGGACGCCTCGACGACGCCGTCTTCTCGCTGGAGAAGGATCGCGCCCGCGGCATCGAGGCGATGGCGGAGGAGCTCGAGCGCATCACCTTCCATCAGCGGCTCGGCACGCTCGCCGACCGCACGGCGCGCCTGATGGCGCTCGTGGAGGTCCTGGCCGACGACGCCGGCATCACGGGCGACGACCGTGCGCACGCCGTGGAGGCCGCGCGCCTGGCCAAGGCGGATCTCGCCTCGACGCTGGTCGGCGAGTTCGCCGAGCTGCAGGGCGAGACGGGGATGGAGTACGCCCGTGCCGCGGGCAAGCCCGAGGCCGTCGCCGTCGCGATCCGCGAGCAGTACCAGCCCGACGGCGCCGGCCGCCCGCTGCCCGAGACGATTCCCGGCGCCCTGCTCGCGCTGGCCGATCGTTTCGATCAGCTCGTCGGCGTCGTCGCCATCGGCGAGCGCCCGACCGGTTCCCGCGATCCGTACGCGCTGCGCCGTGCCGCTGCGGGCATCGTCGAGATCCAGGCGCGCTACGGCCTGACGCTCGACCTGCCGCGCCTCGTCGCCCAGGCGCATGCGCTGCTCGTGGGCCAGAGCGCCGACCTCGAGCTCGATCTGGACGCCACGCAGGAGATCGTCGTCCCGTTCATCCTCGACCGCGTCGATCAGGCGCTCGGCGAGACCGGCGTCCCGGTCGACGTCCAGCGCGCCGCCCGCGGTGCCGGCAGCGTCGATCCGGCGCGCCACGCCGCGGTCGCCCGCGCGCTCCACGGGGCGGTCGACGCTCCGGAGCTCGCCGCCGCGCACGCCGCCGTCACCCGCTGCAGCCGCATTGCCGAGAAGGAGCAGGCGGCCGCGGCGCTCGACACCGCGCTGTTCCAGGAGCCCGCCGAGACGGCGCTCGCCGACGCCATTGCCGCCGTCGGCCCGCGCATCGCCGCCGAGCAGGACCCCGCGGCCGCGCTGCGGATCGCCGCCGAACTGGCACCCCCGGTCGACGCCCTGTTCGACGGCGTGATGGTGCTCGCCGAGGATCCGCAGGTGCGCGCCAACCGCGTGCGCCTGCTGCGCGACGCGCTTGCCGCCTTTGCCCCCGTCGGAGACCTGACCCAGCTGCAGCGATGAGCAACGCCCCGGTCGAGATCCACATCATCTCGGACTCCACGGGCGATACGGCCTCGCGCGTGGCGCGGGCGGCCCAGGCGCAGTTCTCGTCCTCGCCGGTCAGCATCGTGCGCCACCCGCGCGTGACGACCGTGGCCGGGCTGCAGGCCGTCTTCGCGAAGCTGAGCGGCCAGGCCCGCACGACGGTGTTCTTCACGCTGATCGACCGCGATCTGCGGCAGCAGGCGACCGAGCTGTGCGAGCGCCACGGCCTGCCGGCCTGCGATCTCCTGGGCGCGCCGCTCGAGGCGCTCCAACAGGCCTCCGGCGACGAGGCCGAGCTGGTGCCGGGCCGCCCCGTGGCGCTCGAGATGGACTACTTCAAGCGCGTCGCGGCCATGGAGTTCGCCGTCAAGCACGACGACGGCCTGTCCGGCGAGGGGCTGGATGAGGCCGACATCGTGATCGTGGGCGTCTCGCGCACCGGCAAGACGCCGCTGTCGATGTACCTCGGCTACCTCGGCTACAAGACCGCCAACACGCCGCTCGTGCCCGGCGTCGAGCCGCCGGCGCAGCTGTTCCGCGTGGACCGCTCGAAGATCGTCGGCCTGACGATCGACCCCGAGCGCCTGCAGCGCATCCGCGGGCGCCGCCTGCGCGCGATGGGCGGTCGCGCGCGCGACAGCTACGCTGATCTCGCGAAGATCCTCGAGGAGATCGACGACTGCACGAGCGTCTTCCGCAAGCTCGGCTGCCCCGTCATCGACGTCTCGAACCTCGCGGTCGAGGAGTCGGCCCTGCGGGTCATAAACTTGGTGGAGGAGCGCTCCCGCGCCGAAGGAGATACCGATGGCCTTTCATGAGATGCGCGTCGCCTACCGCAACGGCGAGCTGGCCGAGACGGCCGCCGGCGACAATCCGCTCGAGCTCTTCCTGTCGTGGATCGGGACGGCCCGCGGGTCGGGCGCGATCCTCGAGCCGAACGCGATGACGCTCGCCACGGTGGACGAGCAGGGGCGCCCCGCCGCACGCATGGTGCTGCTCAAGGAGGTGGAGGAGGACGGCTCGTTCGTCTTCTACACCAATCGCGCCGGACGCAAGGGCCGCGAGCTCGCCGCCAACCCCTACGCGTCGCTCGTGTTCTGGTGGGAGCCGCTGGAGCGGCAGGTGCGCATCGAGGGCGCCGTCTCCGAGACGTCGGCCGAGGACACCGCGGCCTACTTCGCCACGCGTCCGCGCGAGAGCCGCATCGGCGCCTGGGCGTCGAACCAGAGCGAGGAGGTGGCCGACCGCGCGACGCTGGAGCAGCGCTTCGCCGAGGCCGACGCCGCGCATCCCGGTGACGACGTGCCGGTCCCGCCGTGGTGGGGCGGCTACCGCATCACGCCGGACGCCATGGAGTTCTGGCAGGGCCGCACCGGCCGCATGCACGATCGCCTGCGCTACGAGCGGGCCGACGGCGGCCGCTGGCGTCGCACCCGCCTGCAGCCGTAGCGACACGCGGTAGCCTCTGCGTATGCCGAACTCCCGCGTCGTCGCGCCCAGCATGGTCGAGCAGACCTGCGAGATCCTGCGCGAGCGGATCCGCACCGGCGAGCTGCCGCCGGGCACGCGCCTGCGGCAGGAGACGCTGGCGGAGGAGCTGGGCATCTCGCGCACGCCGCTGCGCGAGGCGATGCGCCTGCTCGCCGCCGACGGCCTCGTCGAGCTCGAGCCCAACCGCGGCGCGGTGGTCACCGCGCTGAGCCGCGAGGCGCAGGTCCGCTTCTGGGAGGCCCGGCTCGCACTGGAGCCCGCCGCGGCCCGGCTCGGTGCAGAGGTGCGCAACCGCGACGCGCTCAAGGCGATGGCCGCCGCGATCGCCGAGCAGCGCGCCGGCGCCGATCGCGGCTTCGCCGCCAACCGCTCCTTCCACCTCGCACTCGTCCACTCGGCCGGCAACCCGCACCTCGACCGCTTCGCCGAGACGCTCTGGGTGCAGGCCGTCGGCACCGTCATCTACGACGCGCAGACCGTGGATCCGAACGTGGTTGCAGGCTTCGCCGATCAGCATCAGGCGATTCTCGACGCCGTGATCGCGGGGGACGCCGAACTCGCCGAGCGCCTCACGCGCGAGCACATCCTCGCGTCGCC
>CAZPQP010000201.1:0-3837 GCA_964588635.1 uncultured Bifidobacterium sp. | reverse complement strand
ATTCAGCGTCGCGCCCGCCGTCACCGGCAGGACACCCTGTACTCGGCCGCCCTTGCCGCCGGTCGACGTGGCGGGAACGGTCTGGCCGCCACGCGCGCCGATCGCATCGACGTGCACGTACGAGAGGCCGCCCGGCACGGTCCACGTCTGCTGCGCCCCGGTGCAGGCGAAGCTGGCGACGGTGGCCGTGGTCGTGGGCATCGCCGTGACCTGCGCGGACTTCGGCGTCTCGCGGCCGGCCGAGTCGACCACGCTCACGCGGTAGTAGTACGTCGTGCCGAGCGCGAGACCCGTGTGGACGTAGTCGGTCTGGCTCACCGGCAGCGTGGCGATGACCGTGGCCGGGTCGGGCGTCGTCCCGCCGTAGACCTTGAACGAGACGGCGTCGTAGACCGTCGTGGGATCCCAGTCGATCGTGTTCCAGCCCTGCCAGCCGGCGGCCTTCATGCCCGTGACGAACGTCGTCGCGGGCGTCGTGATGACGAGCGAGCCGCCGCCCGTGGCGCCGGAATAGCCCTGGGTGTGCGAGACGTCGAAGGCCGACGGCGCGGTGTAGGACGAGCCGCCACCGCCGCCGTTGTACGCGCCGCCACCACCGCCGAAGTAGCCGCCACCGCCGCCACCGCCATTGCCCCCGGCCAAGCCGCCCGTCCCCGACGCGCCCGCGGCCGCGACGTTGCCGCCCCAGCTGCCCGTCGCACCGCCCGCCGTCTGCGATCCGCCCAGACCGCCGAAGTACGCCGGCGCGTTGTACGACTGCCCCTGTCCACCCGTCAGGCCGCCACCGAGACCGCCGTGATTCAGGTTCCCGCCGTTCTCACCGCCCGCGCCGCCGCCGCCGCCGGCCACCCAGACGCGGTTGCCGAGCGCGGTGCCGCCGACGCGGATGTCGGTCGCGCCACCGCCACCCGCACCCGCACCCGCACCCGCACCACCGCCGTTGAAGCCCGCCGCCGTCGTCGATGACGAGCAGCCGACGTACAGGTTCAGCGTCGCGCCCGGCGTCACCGGCAGGACGCCCGTCGTGCGGCCTCCCAGCCCTGCCGTCGACGTGGGCACCGTCGTCTGGCCGCCGCGCGCGCCGATCGCATCGATGAGGGCGAACGCCACGCCGGTCGGCACGGTGTACGTCTGGGCGGCCCCGGTGCAGCCGTACGTCGCCGTGGTCTGGAACGCCGGCGCCGCCTTCACCTCGGACGACTTGGGGGTCTCGTTGCCGAGGCCGTCGACCACCGTGACGCGGTAGTAGTAGGTCGTGCCGAGCGCGAGGCCGGTGTGGCGGAACGAGGTCAGGCCGATCGGCACCGTGCCGACCACCTGCGTCGGGTTCGGCGTCGTGCCGCCGTAGACGCGGTAGTACTGCGGGTCGGAGACCTGCGTGGGATCCCAGCCGATGATGGAGTACCCCTGGAAGCCCGCGGCGACCACGCCGGTGACGTACGACGTGGTCGGGTAGGTGAAGGAGAGGTACCCGCCCGCGTTCGCCTGCACCGTGTACGCGCGGGCGACCGAGAGCGAGCCGACGGTCCCCGGTGCCGGCAGGGTCAGCACGGCGTTCGCGCTGGTCGAGTCCTTGATCGTGCCGCCGTTCAGCTCGAGCGCCGACGTCGAGGCGGCGTCGATCCAGGTCGCCGCGTCGAGGTCGGACAGCGTGTACCCGAAGTCGAGCCCGGTCGTGCCGCTCCCGCTGGCGTACGTCGCGTACACCTGGCGCGCGCCGATCTGGAGCAGCAGGCGCGGCGCCCCCGTCACCGTCACGGTCCGTGTGAAGCCGACGCGGACGTAGAGGGTGGTGCCCGCCGTGAGCAGCCCGGACCGCGTGCCGGACGTGAGGCCCGCGACGGTCGCGGTCGCCGCGCCGGGCCTGATCGTCACGTCGCCGGTCGGGCCCGACTCGAGGGAGACGCCGCTCGAGGTGTAGAGCGCCGAGACGCGGTAGAAGTACGTCGTGCCGCTCGCCGCCGTCGCGTCCGTGTACGTCGTCACGCCCGCGGCCGTCGTGCCGAGCAGCGTGGTCGGATTCGGCGTCGTGCCACGGTAGACGCGGTAGCCCGTGAGGCCGTTGACGGTGCTCGCGGTCCAGGCGAGGGCGACGTTCGCGCCGCTGACGGCGGCGGTCGGCGACGTGGGCGCGTTGGGATTGCCCGCGCCGCCGTAGCCCTGGGTATGCGTGGCGTCCAGCACCGTGGCGGCTGTGTACGACGAGCCGCCGCCACCCCCGTTGTAGTAGCCGCCGCCACCGCCGTAATAGCCGCCACCACCCGCACCGCCATTGCCGACCGCCGTGCCACCCGCCCCCAGCACACCCGAACCCGCGCCGCTGCTGCCACCCCACACCCCGCTCACACCACCCGCCGACTGCGAGCCACCCGTCGCGCCGTAAAACGACGACGACGCATTCGACGACTGACCCTGCCCACCCGTCAACCCGCCACCGAGACCACCGTGATTCAGATTCCCGGAGTCGCCACCACCCGCACCACCACCGCCACCCGCGACCAGCACGCGCGACGCGAGACTGCCGGCCAGATTCCACGCACCGCCGACCGTCCGGATATCCGTCGCGCCACCACCACCCGACCCCGTGCCCGTGCCTGCCCCACCGGCATTCCATCCCGCCGCCGTCGACGTCGACGAGCAGCCGACGTACAGGTTCAGCGTCGCCGCCGGGGTGACGGGAAGCACGCCCTGGACGCGGCCGCCGAGGCCGCCGCTCGAGGTCGGCGTCGGCGACGTCTGCCCACCGCGCGCGCCGTAGGCGTCGACCTGCAGCGCCGTCACCCCTGCGGGCACGGTGAACGTCTGCGCCGCGCCGGTGCAGCCGTACCCCACCGTCCTCGTCCAGGTCGGCGAGGCGCTCACCTCGCTCGACTTGGGCGTCTCGTTGCCGTCGCCATCGACGACCGAGACGCGGTAGTACCACGTGCTGCCGAGCGTCAGCCCGCTGTGGCGGAAGCTGTTGAAGCCGACGGGCACGGTGCCGACGACCTGCGTCGGGTTCGTGGTGGTGCCGCCGTACACCTTGTAGTACGCGGCGTTCGCGATGTCGGTCGGCGTCCAGCCGACGACGTCGTAGCCCTGGAAGCCGCTGGCCGTCACACCGGTCACGTACGTCGAGGTCGGGTACGTCAGCGCGAGCCAGCCGCCGGCGCCGCCCGGCACCTTGAAGGCGCGGGCCCGCGACAGCGAGGTCGTCGAGCCGATGGCGGGCAGGGTGAGCGTCGCGTTGACGCTGCCGGAGTCCCGGATCGTCCCGCCGTTGAGGTCGAGCGCGGTCGGCCCGGCGACATCGACCCACGAGGCCTGGTCGAGCGCGGTGGGCGTGTAGTCGAAGCGCAGGCCGGTCGTGCCCGAGCCGGCCGCGTAGGTGGCATAGACCTGACGCGCGCCGAGCTGCAGGAGCAGACGGGGACTGCCCGTGACGGTCACGGCGCGGGTGAAGTTGACGCGCACGGTCAGCGTGCCGCCGGCCATCACGACGCCCGACGGCTGCTGCGAGGAGACCGACGCAACGGTCGCGGTCGCCGCGCCGAGCTGGAGGGTGGCGTCGGCGCTCGGCGCCGACTCGGCGCTCGAGGTGACCGCGGTGACGCGGTAGAAGTACGTCGTGCCGCTCGTCACGGCGGCGTCGGTGTACGTCGTCGTGCCGGCGGGGATCAGCGCGCCGACCTGCGTGGTCGGGTTCGGCGCCGTGCCGCGGTAGACGCGGTAGCCAGTGAGCCCGCTCGCCGTGCTCGCCGTCCAGGTCACCGCGATCGACGCGCCGGACGCCGTGAGCGTCGGCGCGGCGACCTGCGCGCTGTCGGTCGGGACGCCGTAGCCCTGCGTGTGCACCGG
>CAZPQP010000200.1:0-3869 GCA_964588635.1 uncultured Bifidobacterium sp. | reverse complement strand
GGCGTCCCCATGTAGGCCGCGAACTGCCGACGCAGCTCGGGGATGGGGAGGTAGACGCGCAGTTCGATATCCGGTCCGGCCATCGGGTGCTCCTTACTTGCCGGCCGTGAAGTGCTTGCCGAGCTCGGCGTGCGGGCGCGGGATGACGTGCGCGGACACGAGCTCGCCGACCGTCGAGGCGGTCTCCGAGCCGGCCTCCGTGGCGGCCTTGACGGCACCGACGTCGCCCTGGATGACGACGGCGACGAGACCGTCACCGACCTCCTCGCGACCGACGATGGTCACGTTGGCGGCCTTGACCATGGCGTCCGCGGCGGCGAGTGCGGCGACGTACCCCTTGGTCTCGATCATTCCGAGTGCTTCGGACATGTGATCCCTCCTTGGATCTCGAACTGGACGTACTGGATGAATGTGGGTCTAGGACTGGTCGATCAGGCCGATGATCAGCGCGTCGATCGGCGGGTGGGCCGGCGCGAAGCGCGACGCGGCGACGGAGCCGGTGGCGACGAGGACCCGCTCGCCGACCCCCGAGCCGAGGATGTCGAACGCGACGATCGAGCCGCCGCTCTCGAGCTCGACCTCCAGGAATGCGCCGTGCGGCACGTCCTCGACGCGCTTCGTCGCCCACACGGAACTCTTCACGGTGCCTTTCAGCATGCTGCCTCCCTCTGGATCTGGACGCCGAGCGCGCGGGCGCGATCGCGTCCCATCGGCGTGAGCACGGCCTTCGGGCCGAGGATGAGAACGCCACCGCTCTGGGCGGCGCGCTCGATGATGCGCTCGGTGACGGCGCCGCGCTCGATGCGCTCGGCACCGCCCGTGGCGGTGGGTGCGGACGTGGCGGCCGCGTGGCCATGGCCCGTCATGGTGAAGCGGATGCGGCCCGCCGCGATCGCGGCGCGCTCGGCGGGATGCTCGAGGCGGCGCGCCAGCGAGCGCACGAAGGCGTCGAGGTCGCGGTCGTCCCGCAGGCGCACGTGCTCGACGGCCGCGCCGGTCGACGGTGCGGCAGCGGCAGGTGCCGGGGCGGTGCCGCCGGCCGGGTCGGGCGCCTGCTGCGACGGGTGCCAGGTGCTCGGGCGCAGCGTCTGCGCGACGGGCGGTGCCGGCACCTGGGCGACGGGCGCGCTGGCGTGGTCGCGCAGCATGTCGGGCAGGAGCTCGGCCAGCGCCGTCTTGAGGGCGGCGTGCATCTCGCCCGAGCCGTTGACGGGAGCCTCGCTCACGCGATCGCCTCCAGCGCCGCAATCGCGGCCTCGCCGGCGGCGCGCACGTTGGCCTCCTCGCCGGACAGGTAGACGCGGCCGGTGGCGCCGATCATGCGGTAGTCGATCACCTTGATGTCGGCGGCCTTCTCGGCCTCGTTGGTCGCGAGGATCGCGTACGAGGCGGGCTGGCACTCGAGCACGAAGAGCGACTCGCCGGGCAGGAGCATCGAGCCGATCTTGTTGCGGTTGATCAGGAAGGCGTGCTGGCCGTCGACGCGCGAGATGACCTTCTTGGCCAGGATCTTCGGCTTGATCGAGTCACGGCCCGACAGGTCGAGCGCGTCGAGCACGGCGCTCGTCGCGGACTTGACGGCGGCGGGCGAGAGCGAGTGCATCTCGAGATAGCCGAAGGTGCGCTCGACGAAGAGGATGCCGGCCTCGACGCGGTCGTGCTTGAGGGCGACGTCGGTGAGCGCCTCGATGTCGAGGCCGGGTGCGACCTCGATGATCTGCGCGGCCATGCCGGCGCGCGGCAGGCGGCCCTTGATCCACGAGCCGAGGTAGCACATGGTCTGCGGCTGCAGCTGATCGAGGTAGATGCAGGAGCGGAGCTCGACGGCGGTTGCGGTACTCACTGACGGGTCAGCTCCTTGAGCTCCTCGAGGATCACCTTGCGGATCTCCTCGCGCAGCAGGTCGGTTTCGGGTGCGGTCGGCGCATGCTCGACGGATGCGGCGACGGGGGTGGCGGCGTCGAGGACCCACGGCTCGAGGCCGGTGAAGTCGTCGAAGGGCACGGAGGCGTCGGCGTTGTACGCGACGCGCATCAGGTTGATCAGGTGGCGCGGCTCGAGGTTCTCGCCGATCGACGAGCGCCCGTAGAAGCCGGTGCCGATCGTCATCGTGGGCGAGAGGTGCGTGAGCGCGCCGGCGGAGCCGAGGCTGTTGCCGACGTTGACGGAGACGCGCAGCACCTTGACCGCGGCGCCGTAGGCCATGATCGTCCGCGCGTCGCGCGAGTGGATCGAGGCGGAGTGACCGGCGCCCGTGATGCGCAGCATGGCCTGGGCGGCCGAGATGCCGGCGCGGGTGTTGGGCACGCGCACCAGGCCGAGCAGCGGGAACAGCTTCTCGTGCGCCAGCGGCTCCTCGGGGACGACCAGCGAGAACGGCGCGATCAGCACGCGCGTGTTGGCGGGCACCTTCAGCTGCGCGGCCTCGGCGAGCTCGAGCGCGCTCTTGCCGATCAGGTCGAGGCGCATGTGGCCGTTCGGGAAGAGGTGCTCGCGCACCTGCTCGACCTCGCCCGCATCGACGATGTGGCCGCCGTGCTTGCGCAGCTCGCGCTCGAGCTGGTCGGCGACCTCCTCCTCGACGATCACGACGGACTCGTTGGTGCAGAGGATCGAGTTGTCGAACGACTTGGAATCGATGATGTGGCGCGCGGCCGCGCTGATGTCGGCGGAGGCATCGACGAAGGAGGGCACGTTGCCCGGACCGACGCCGAGCGCGGGGTTGCCCGAGCGGTAGGCGGCGCGCACCACGGCGCTGCCGCCGGTGGCGACGACGACGTCGGTCGTCGGATCCGTCATCAGCGCCTCGATCAGCGGGATCGACGGCTCCTCGACGATCTGGATGCAGCCGTCGGGGGCGCCGGCGCGGACGGCGGCGTCCGACAGCATGCGCACGGCGTCGGCGCAGACGCGCTTGGCGCCGGGGTGCGGGCTGACGACGATCGCGTTGCGCGTCATCAGCGCGAGCATGACCTTGAAGTAGATCGTCGCGACGGGGTTGGTGACGGGCGTCAGCGCGAAGATCACGCCGGCGGGGCGGGGCAGCTCGAGGATCTTCGCGTCGTGGTCGATGCGCGGGCTGACGAAGTCGTGGTCGCGGTAGTGGTCCCAGAGCCCACGCGAGCACAGCGTGTTCTTGAGGATCTTGTGCTCGACGACGCCCATGCCGGTCTCGGCGACGGCCTCCTCGGCGTAGCGCTCGGCGTGCGCCTCGGCGGCTGCGGCGACGGCGTCGAGGATGCGCACCACGCGGGCGCGGTCGTAGCGGGCGAACAGCTCGGCGGCCCAGTGGGCGCGCTGCAGCATCATCGCCGCGCGGGCGGCTCCGGGAGGATCGCGGCGCTCGAGCTCGATCATGCTCATGCCGTCACCGCCTGGCGCGACAGCGACTTCCACTCGGCGTAGGCCTTGCCGATCGCGACCTCGGTGCGGTCGAGGATCTCGTCGGCGAGCTCGGGGCTGAGCAGGATGCCGGGCTTGAACTGCAGGATGCGCGCATCGAGCGTGGAGAAGATCGCCCAGACGCCATGCGCGTAGAGGTGCTTCATGACGATCTTCGCGCCGGTCGGATGGTTGAACTCGAGGCCCATCACGACGCCGTCCTGGCGGATGCCGACGAACCAGTCGGGGTAGATCTCCTGGATCTGGCGCAGGCCCTGCTGGAAGCGCTCGGCCATGTAGTGCACCATCGAGCGCACCTCGGGCCGGCCGCAGATCTCGAGGACCTTGAGGCCGACGATGCAGCCGAGCTCGGAGCCGCCGGCCGTGGTGATGTGGCCGAAGCCGTCCTCCTTGAGCCAGGCCGAGCACTCCTCGGAGACGACGACGCACGAGATCGGGTACATGCCGCCGGTGATGCCCTTGCCGAT
>CAZPQP010000199.1:0-3870 GCA_964588635.1 uncultured Bifidobacterium sp. | reverse complement strand
AGGAGGTCCGCCCGATCGCCGAGAAGATGGTCACGCTCGGCAAGCGCGGCGACCTGCACGCCCGCCGCCAGGCGAAGGCGTACCTCCGCAGCGGCGACGTCGTGCACGCGCTGTTCGCGGACATCGCGCCGCGCTTCAGCGAGCGTCAGGGTGGCTATACGCGGATCGTCAAGCTCGGCCCGCGCTCCGGGGACAACGCCGAGATGGCGATCCTCGAGTGGGTCGACTGAAGCAGCGCGCCGCAATGAGCGATAGCGACCGCATCTCCGCAGGTTCGGTCACGATCCCGCGCATTCCGGGGTGGGAGGATCGCACGGTGCTCACGCTCGTCGGTCCGGCCACGGAGGGTGCGCAGCCGAACGTCGTGGTGACGCGCGAGCGGCTCTGCGACAACATGGGTCTCGGCGGCTTCTCGAGCGGCTGGGTCCAGAAGCTCGCGGATCAGGTGCCCGTCCAGGAGAAGAAGGACATCGAGCACATCGAGATCTCCGGGTCGCCCGCGCATCTGCGCGTCGTCGAGTGGGAGGCTGCGGGCCTGCGCCTGCGCCAGATGGTCGGCCTGACCACCGTCGCCGGCGATGGCTACGCCATCATCTGCACCGTGCCATCGGCGATCTACGACGACATCGAGGACCAGCTGCGCTCGGTCATCGAGGGCACGCAGATCGACGCCGGCCCGGCCGACGCCTAGGCGGTCCCGATGCGCGCTCCCGCCGGCGGTCCGAGCCTGATCGAGCACGGCATGCCGGGGCAGTACGCACCGGCGCCGCGTCGCGGCGGTCCGCTGCTCCTGCTCGTGCGGGTGCTGAGCGGAGCCGCGGCGATCGTCGCCGGTGTGCTCGACGCACGCGGGCACGCTGCCATCGTGGAGCACGCAGCCGACTGGCCGCTGCCCGCGCCGACCATCGCCGTCTGGGGCGGGACCGTCCTCCTGATCGTGCTGGGCCTCGGACTCGTCCTCGGCCTGGCCAGCCGCCTGTGCGCACTGCTCCTGCTCGTCCTCGCGCTCGTGATCGTCGCGACCGCCGGTCGCGTCGAGGGTGGGCTCCCGCTGTACGGGGCCGCGCTGCTGGCCGTCGCCTGTCTCCTCATCGTCGCGCGGGGCGGTGGAACGCCGCAGCTGCTCGACCGCGTCGATCCCCGCACATGGTGAACACCCGGCTGCACGTCGCCTACGACGGCTCGGCCTTCAACGGCTGGGCGTTCCAGCCGGGAGCGCGCACCGTCGAGGGGGAGATGCTGCGGGCGATCGACGCGCTGCACGACACGCGCGCCGATGTCGTCGTCGCCGGCCGCACCGATTCGGGCGTGCACGCCACCGGGCAGGTCGTCAGCGTCAAGCGCGAGGGCGGCCCGCCGACCGCGTCGCTGCAGCGGGCCCTGAACGCCCTGCTGCCCGCCGACGTCGCCGTGCTGGCCGCCGAGGACGTCGACGATGACTTCAGCGCGCGGTTCTCCGCCCGCAGCCGCTCGTACACCTACGACGTGCGCCTCGGCCCGCTGCGCGATCCGCTGCGCAGCCTGCGCGAGCTGCACGAGCCGCGCCGCCTCGACCGCTCCCTGCTCGACCGCTTCGCTGCGGAGATCGTCGGCGAGCACGACTTCACCGCGTTCACGCCCGCCGAGACGCAGCACCACACGTTCACCCGCACCGTCCTCGATGCCCGCTGGGTGGAGACGGAGACGGGGCTGCAGTTCCAGGTGACGGCCAACGCCTTCCTGCGGCACATGGTGCGCACCCTCGTCGGCACGATGATCGTGACCGCGCGCGGCGACAGCGGCACCGATCCCGACGGCTTCGCGCGCCTCCTCGAGGGCCGGCCGCGGGACGAGGCGGGCTGGACGGCACCCCCGCACGGACTCTGCCTCGTGCGCGTCGACTACTGACCGTTGGTTAACAGAGGGGTCAGACCCCTCTGTTAACCGGCGTGCTTAACAGAGGGGTCTGACCCCTCTGTTAACCAACGGTCATACGTACCAGAACGCCAGCGCCGCGATCGCGTAGATCGCCAGCAGCTCGAGTCCCTCCAGCCACGTGGCCTTGCCGCTGATCGCGATGAAGGCGGCGAGGACGGAGGCGGCGATCAGGACCGACATCTCGAGCGCGCCGAACGACAGCGTCAGCTCGTGGCCGAAGGCGAAGCCGGCGGCGATCGCGACGGCGGTCACGGCCAGGGCGACCTGCAGCGCGGAGTTGAAGGAGATCCCCATCGCGAAGTCGAGGTCGCCCTTCGCGGCGATCTTGACCGCGGCGAAGTGCTCGGCGACGTTGCCGACGATCGGCACGATGATCAGGCCGATGAAGATGGGGGAGATGCCGGTCGACTCGATCGTCGGCTCGATCGCGCTGACGAGGAACTCGGACAGGAAGCCCGTCACGACCGCCGAGAGGATCAGCACGATCAGCGACAGGCGGGGCGTCCACCGCGCGGTGCCCTCCGACGCACCCGACTCGTCCGGCGAGCGGAACGCGTGGTACAGGTACGCGGCGTAGAGCAGCGCCATCACGATCGCGACGCCGTGCGACACGCCGATCTCCGCGGACGGCTCGTCCTTCATCACGTACGAGAAGAGGGTGGGGATGGCGAGCGCGGTCGTCGCGAGCAGCAGCATGGTCGCGTTGACACCGGCGATCGTCGCGTTGAAGCCCTGCCGGCCGTTCCGGATGCCCGAGACGAGCAGCGACGCGCCGAGGATCAGGAGCACGTTGCCGAGCACGGAGCCGATGATCGAGTAGCGGGCCACGTCGATCAGCTCGCCGCCCTGCCGGATCGCGAGCACCACGATGATCAGCTCGGCGGCATTGCCGAAGGTCGCGTTCAGCAGCGCGGAGATGCGCGGCCCCGCCGCCTCACCGGCCTGCTCGGTGGCCACACCGAGCACGTGCGCCATGCCGGCCACGGCGATGCCGCTGATGATGAAGATCAGCACCGCGTTGGCGTGGGCGAAATGGAGGGCGAAGGCCAGCACCGCGATCCCGGCGATCACGGCGAACTGGATCCCCTCGGAGCGGTTGATCCCGCTCTGCTGCGCGTGTCCCGTCACCCGCGCAGCATACGGGGAGCGGTATGGTGGCAGGCGCATGCGCGTGCTCCTGACGAACGACGACGGCATCGACTCGCCGGGACTCCACGCGCTGGCCCGCGCGCTGGCGACGGTCGCCGAGGTGATGGTGGTCGCGCCGGCCGAGAACCAGAGCGCCGTGGCGCGCGGCATCACGATCCGCGGCACGCTCGAGATCGAGGAGCGGGAGGTGGAGGGCGCTGCCGCGGCCTACGCCGTCGGCGGCACGCCCGTCGACTGCGTCCGCTTCGCCGAGGCGACGGAGCCCGGGCAGTCCTTCGATCTCGTGGTGGCCGGCGCCAACCTGGGCCTCAACCTCGGCGACGACGTGACCTACTCCGGCACGGTGGCGGCGGCGATGGAGGGCGTGCTGCTCGGCACGCCCGGACTGGCCGTCTCGCAGCAGTCCACGGGCGGCGAGCTCCACCACACGCGCGACGGCCAGTACGAGTTCGCGACGGCGGAGCGCATCGTGCCGCGCCTTGCGACGCTGCTCGCCTCCGGCGAGCTCGGCCGTGATGTGCTGCTCAACGTCAACTGCCCCACCGGCGTTCCGCAGGGCATCCGCGTCTGCAGGCTGGGGCGCCGCATCTGGGCGGACCAGATCGAGCTCGCAGAGGAGCACGAGGGCCGGCGCCGCTTCCGTCTCTACTCCGGCGACGCCGACTACCACCGCGCGCCGGGCACGGACTTCGAGGCGATCAGCGAGGGCCACGTCGCGATCACCGCGCTGCACGTGGACTGGGAGCACCCCGAGAGCACGACGCTGCTGGCGGGGCTGGCGGGGCTGCTCGACGGCGCCTGAGC
>CAZPQP010000198.1:0-3877 GCA_964588635.1 uncultured Bifidobacterium sp. | reverse complement strand
GACGATGCGGTCCTGGTTGCCGATCGCGATCTCGCAGTTGGTGCCGACGTCGATGAACAGGCGCAGGCGGCGGTCGCGGTCGAGACCGGTGGCGAGGATGCCGGCGGTGATGTCGCCGCCGACGTACGCGCCGAGCGAGGGGAAGACGGTGGCGGGCGCGTTCGGGTGGATCGAGATGCCGAGCTCGGAGGCACGCAGGCCGTCATAGCCCTCGGCAGTCATCACGAACGGCGCGACGCCGAGCGGCTCGGGGTCGATGCCGAGCGCGATCTGCGTCATCGTCGCGTTGCCGGCGAGGACGATCTCGTAGACCTCGTTGCGGTCGATCCCGCCGGCGGCGAGGACCTCCTCGGTCAGCTCCGCGAGCGTCTCGTGGGCGAGGTCGCGCAGCTTCTCGAGCGCGTCGGCGTCCATCATCGTGGCACTGATGCGCGAGATGACGTCGGCGCCGAACGGCTGCTGCTTGTTGAGCATGCTCTTGACCGCCACCGGCGTGCCGGTCTCGATGTCGAGCAGGTTCGCGACGACGGTGGTGGTGCCGAGGTCGTACGCGATCGCGAAGCGACGGCCTGTCGTGTCGCCCGGCTCGACCGCGATCAGCTCGCTATCGGCGATCACCGCGGTGACCTCCCAGTTGGCCGAGCGCAGGACCTTGCCGAGCGTGCGCAGCACGGAGATCGACGTCGTCAGCTCGAGGTCGTCCATCGCGTCGAGGACGCGCTGGATGTCGGTGCGCTGATCGGACAGGGTGGCCTCCTCGAGCTGGAGGAAGCGCTTCACGATCGACGGGCGCAGGATCACCTGGCGGCCGACGCCGACGGTCGCGGCCTTCGGCCGAGTCTGCAACGGCGGCACCTCGATCGACAGGTCGCCGGCGGTCTGGATGCGGCAGGCGAGCCGCCAGCCGTCGCGCAGCTCGTCCGCGGTGAAGGCACGGCTGTCGAGCTTCGACAGCGGCGCCTCGCCCTCCGTGATCTGCACCTTGCACTTGCGGCACGTGCCGTGGCCGCCGCACGTCGAGTCGATCGCGATGCCGTTCCACGACGCCGCGTCGAACACCGTGACGCCGCCGGGGACCTTGACGTCGATGCCGGAGGGGGAGAACTGCAGGCGGACGCGCGCGGGTGCGCCCGCGCCGGTGCCCTCCTCGAGTTCCTCCTCGGCAGCGCTCATCGTGTTACGCGCTCGGCGCCGGGCGATAGTTGCCGATCCAGTTGATGCCGTACTCGTCCTTGCCGAGCATCACGTCGGAGCCGCGGACGGCCTTGACGCACTCCTCGGAGCGGGCATCCATGATCGCGCTCGTCATGCCGGCGCTCGCGGCCATGGCGAGGAACGTGCCGTTGAGCGTGTGGCGGCTCGGCATGCCGAACGACGTGTTCGAGGCGCCGCAGGTGGTGTTCAGACCGAACTCCTCCTTGATGGCCGCGATCGTCTTGAAGAAGTGGTACGCGGACATGGGCTCGGCGCCGATCGGCATCGCGAGCGCGTCGATCACGATGTCCTCCATCGGGATCTCGTACGTGCCGTGCACGACGTCGACGAGGCGCTTGCAGAACTCGAAGCGCTCCTCCCACAGGACCGGGATGCCCTCCTCGCCGTTCGTCAGGCAGATGATCGCCGCGCCGTGCTCCTTGATCAGGGGGAGGACGGCCTCGTAGCGGTCGGCCTCGCACGTGATCGAGTTGACGAGGGCCTTGCCCTTGTAGACGCTCAGACCGGCCTCGAGGGCCTCGATCACCGAGGAGTCGATGCAGATCGGCAGATCCGTCTTCTCCTGGATCATCGTGATCGCCTGCGCCATCAGCGCGGGCTCGTCGGCCAGCGGCACGCCCATGTTGACGTCGAGGATGTGGGCGCCGCCCGCGATCTGCTCGTCAACGTCGATCAGGACCTGCGACAGATCACCCGCGCGCAGCTGCTCCTGGAAGGCCTTGCGACCGGTCGGGTTGATGCGCTCGCCGATGATGCAGAACGGCTGATCGTCACCGATGGTGACGGTCTTAGACGGCGACGATACGGTCGTGAGCATGCTGCTCCCTCTCGGTTCGGGGCTTGATGCCCAGGTCGTTGCAGAGACGGGCCATGGAGCCGTCCTTGCGAAAGTCGGTCAGGTGGAGGCCGCGCACGCCCGGCAGGCTCAGCGCGTGCTGGCACTGCTCGAGGACGAGCTGGTAGGCCTCGTCGGCGGGCGTCTCGGCGTCGGCGACGCGGCTGATCACGTCGGCCGGCACGTCGATGCCGGGCACCGCGTTGTTCATGAACTTGAGCGGGCCGGCGCCCTTGACGGCGACGACGCTCGGCAGGATCGCGCACCGCTCGGTGAAGCCGTTCTCGTGCAGCGCCTTGACGAACGCCTCGAGGCGATCGGGGTGGTAGCAGATCTGCAGCTGCAGGAACCGGGCGCCCGCGAGGATCTTCTTCGCCGCGCGCTGCGCGCGGTAGTCGAGCGGGTGCGTGCCGGGGTTCTCCACGGCGCCGATCACGAGCGGCGGCGGCGTGCCGACGGAGCGGCCCGACAGGTAGCGGCCCTCCTTCAGCGAGTTGGCCAGGCGGATCAGCTGCGGCCCGTCGAGGTCGAAGACGCGGCGCGCCTCGGACTCGTCGCCGGCCGTCACGTCATCGCCCGTCAGGCAGCAGATGTTCTCCACGCCGTGCAGGGCCGCGCCCATGATGTCGGCCTGCTGCGCGATGCGGTTCTTGTCGCGGCAGACGACCTGCAGGATCGGCTCGACGCCGACGCGCTGCATGGCGATCGCCATCGCGACGTTGCTCGCGTGCGCGTGCGCCGCCGTGTTGTCGGTCGCGTTCATCGCGTCGCACCAAGGAGCCAGCTCCTGGAGCTTGGCCTCGTAGTCGGCGAGGGTGCCGCCGTCGATCACGGGCGCCTCGCCCGTGATGATCAGCTCGTCGCCGCGATCGAGCAGTTCGCCGAGCCGCGACACGCTACGCCTCCACCTCGGCCTCGGCGGCCTCGGGCTCGGGCGTCCAGCCGGGCGGGGTCTCCTTGTCGCGGCCGCTCAGCGCGTTCTTCCACGACGAGTCGCCCTTGAGGCGATTGTCCACCGGCGGGCGCAGATTGTTGAAATGCTCGCGCCAGGCTTCGGGCATGAGGGGGAGGGTGCGCGAACGCTCCTCTGCCTTCACCCAGACGCAGCGCATCTCGGGCTTGACCTCGCAGTGCCCGTTCTCCCGCACGCCGCCGCAAGGGCCGTTGCGCAGGGTCTTCGGGCACGTCATCGGGCACGTCATGCCGGTGTCGTGCAGCACGCACTGGCCGCACATCTGGCAGTCCCAGATCGGCTTCTTGATGACGTGCTCGATGGCGGAGATCAGGCCCATGGTCGGATCCCTACGCCGTGACCGACGCGCGCTGCTTGGCGATCAGGTCCTTCGACAGCTTCACGGCCGCCGAGGCGTCCGCGGCGTAGCCGTCGGCCGCAACGGCGTCGGCGTACTCCTGCGTGACCGGGGCGCCGCCGACGAGGACGATCACCTTGTCGCGCAGGCCGGCCTTCTCGAGCGCGTTGATGTTCGCCTTGAACATCGGCATCGTGGTGGTGAGGAAGGCGCTCATGCCGAGGATGTCGGGCTGATGCTCCTCGACGGCCTCGACGAACTTCTCGGGGGCGACCTGCACGCCGAGGTCGATGACCTCGAAGCCCGCGCCCTCGAGCATGATGTTGACGAGGTTCTTGCCGATGTCATGCACGTCGCCCTTGACGGTGCCCATCACGAACTTGCCGATGGTCTCCGTGCCCTTGGCGGCGAGCAGCGGGCGCAGCACCTCGAGGGCGCCGGCCATCGCCTTGCCGGCGATCAGCATCTCGGGGACGAACCAGTCGCCGCGCTCGAAGCGGGCGCCGACCTCCTCGAG
>CAZPQP010000197.1:0-3929 GCA_964588635.1 uncultured Bifidobacterium sp. | reverse complement strand
CCGCCGACCGAATCGCCGTACAGCGTCGAGTAGCCCGTCGCGACCTCGCTCTTGTTGCCCGTCGTCAGCACCAGCCAGCCATGCTGGTTCGACAGGCTCATCAGCAGCACGCCGCGAATGCGCGCCTGCATGTTCTCCGCCGCCAGCCCATCGATCTCGGGCAGCAGGTCGTGGAAGGCCAGACGCAGGTCCTCGATCGGCAGCTCGCGGAAATCGATCCCGAGGTTCTCCGCCACCACCTGCGCATCCGTCCGCGTCTCCGACAGGTTGTACCGCGTCGGCATCGACACCGCATGCACACGATCGGCCCCCAGCGCATCGACGCTCAACGCCGCCACCAGCGCCGAGTCGATACCGCCCGACAGCCCGAACAGCACACCCTTGAAGCCGTTCTTCTCCACGTAATCGCGCAGACCCAGCCGCAGCGCCGCCCACAGCTCGGCATCGCGGCTCTCCGGCAGCGGCGCGATCTCCCCCGCCCCTCCCGGCACGTCGCACACCACCAGATCCTCCGCGCAGTACACACCGCGGGCGATCAGCTCGCCCGCTGCGTCGTACACCAGGCTGCGACCGTCGAAGGCGAGCTCGTCCTGGCCGCCGACGAGGTTCGCGTAGCCGACCGCAACCCCGTGGTCCCGGGCGAAGGCGGCGATCAGGGCATCGCGCTGCTCGCCCTTGCCGAGGTGGTACGGCGAGGCCGACAGGTTGACGATCAGCGTCGCGCCCTCGCGCGCCGCGGCGTGCGCCGGCCCGTCCGTCACCCAGATGTCCTCGCAGATCGACAGGCCCACGCGCTCACCCGCCACGTCGACGATCACGGGACCGGTGCCGGGCACGAACGTGCGCTGCTCGTCGAACACGCTGTAGTTCGGGAGCGCCATCTTGTCGAAGCGCGCCGTGATCGCCCCATCGCGCAGCAGGTACGCCGAGTTGCACACGCCCGTCGCGCCCGCGTGCGGCCCACCGACGATCACCGGAATCGGCAGGCCGACCGCGAGCTCCGCGACCGCCGCCTCGCAAGCCGCCACGAACGTCGGGCGCAGCACGAGATCCTCGGGCGGGTAGCCGCAGATCGCGAGCTCCGGCGTCACGACCAGCTCCGCACCCTGTTCGGCGGCACGGTCGACCGCAGCGCGGATCAGCGCGGCATTGCCGGCGAGGTCGCCGACGGTGGGATCAAGCTGGGCCAGCGCGAGGCGCATGGCCGCAGTCTATTGCGCCTCGGCCGCCCGACCCGCCGCCTGGGCGAGTGCCACGGAGACCGCGGCGTCGAGCGCCACGGCGCCGTGGAGGCACGCAGCCTCGGGGGTCTTGGCGCGATCGGCGTCGATGCAGTGCAGGACCGCCACGACGCGGTCGCGCGACGTGCCGAGGCGATCGGCGGCCTGCTCGATGCGGCGCGTCGAGAGGCGCGGGATGCCGAGCAGGCGCCCCTCCTCCGACTGCACCAGCACGGGGCCCGGAACGAAGGCGTCGGCGGCGCCGACGGCGAACAGCAGCGATGCGGCGGCGACGACCGACTCGTCGAGGCGCGGGTGCAGGAGCCAGAGCTCGCGGCAGGCCGTCGCAACGGCGACGGTGTGCTGCAGGGCACCGCCCGCGTAGGCATGGTGCTGCTCGACGCTCATCGGCGCGGCGCGGAACGCCGTGCGGAACGCGCCGTCGTTGAGCACGGCGCGTGTGAGGTTGCGCAGGCCCTCGTCCGCGATGTCCTCGGCCAGGAACTCGAGGAAGCCCTCGAGGTCGTCGACGTCGCGGCGCGCGCCGGGCGTGAACTCGAGCGCGTCGGGCGCGACCTCCGCCTTCTCCACCGAGCGCACGACGATCTGCGGCCGGCCGCGGTACTCCTCCACGCTGCCGAGCACGCGGATCACGTCGCCGACCTCGAAGCGCCCGTCGAGAATCGGCGCGTCGTCGAAGATCGTGGCCTTCACACGGCCCGTCTTGTCGGCGAGCTCGAGCGCGAGGTACGGCGAGCCCGTGCGCGTGCGCCGCCGGTCCTTGCGGATCACGGCGAACGTCGAATCGACGAGCTGCCCCTCGACGAGATCGCGGACGGCGGTGCGGGCTTCTGCGCTCACACCGTTGAGTCTAGGCGCGTGAGTCCCCGAATGCCGAGCGCCGATACCATGCTGCGGCTGTGCCCACCGAGCCCGAGCACCTCGACGTCCGCCCGTTCCGCGGGCTGCGCTACGACCCCAAGCGCCATCCGGCGTACAGCGTGGTCGCGCCGCCGTACGACGTGATCCAGCTGGCCGACCGCATGCGCCTCGTGGCGCGCAGCAATCGCAACGTCGTGCGCCTGATCCTGCCCGACGTCGGCCGTGCCGAGAACGCCCGCCGCCTGCTCGACGAGTGGCGCGAGGACGGCACGCTGCGCGAGGAGGAGGTGCCCTGCCTGTACCGCACCGAGGAGACCTTCACCGGTCCCGACGGCGTGACCCGCGTGCGCACCGGCATGATCGCCCTTGTCGGCCTGCCACACGGCGAGGGCACGATCCTCCCGCACGAGCGCACGATGCCGAACATCGTCGAGGATCGCCTGCGCCTGCTCCGCACGACGCATGCCCAGCCGTCGCCGATCCTCGTCACGTACGACGACCCCTACGGCGACATCGACGCGGCGCTGCGCCTCGGCTCCGAGCCGCTGCCGATCGTCGACCTGACCGACGACCACGGCACGCATCTGCGCATGTGGCGCGTGACCGACGAGGCACTGCAGGAGCGCATCCACGACATCCTCGCCGAGCGCCGCCTGCTGATCGCCGACGGGCATCATCGCTACGCGACCGCGCTGGCCTACCGCGATGCGTTCCCGCAGGACCCCTCGGCGAACTCGATGATGATGTTCCTGACGAACGGCGCCTCGCCCGGTCTCGTGATCTTCCCGATCCACCGCGTCGTCAGCGGCGTCGCGGCGAGCGTGCAGGAGCGTCTGCCCGAGATGCTGCGCGCAGCGGGCTTCTCGGTGGAGGAGGCCGGCGACGGTGTCGCGCAGCTCGAGACCGCGATGGCGAAGATCCCGCACGACCACGGCGTGTTCGGACTCGTACGCCAGGGTCTGCCGCCGATGCTCGTGAGCGCGCCCGCCGAGGCGCCCTCGGCCGACTCTCCGCTCGATCGCATCGACGCCGTGATGCTGCAGGAGCGCGTGCTCGGCCCGCTGCTCGACCTGCCCGCCGACGTCGTGGCCAAGACGCATCGCATCCGCTACACCGCCTATTCCGACGACGCGGCCGCGAAGGTCGAGGAGTCGGGCGACGTGGGCTTCATCCTGCGCGCGCCCACCGTGCGTGAGGTCGAGGCCGTCGCCCTGGCCGGCGAGGTCATGCCGCAGAAGAGCACGTACTTCTATCCGAAGACGCTCGACGGCCTCGTGATCCGCACGCTCGACGGCCCGCAGGCCTGATCGATCCGGCGAATCTGGATCCGGGTCCAGATCGGCGAAGTCCCGCTAGCCTGCACGCATGACGTTGACTGAGGACCAGATCCGCGAGGCACTCACGCGGGTGATCGACCCCGAGCTCAAGCAGGATCTGGTCTCGCTCGACATGATCAAGAGCATCGCGATCGACGGTGGTGACGTGACCGTCGGCGTGACGCTGACGATTCCCGGCTGCCCGCTCAAGGCGACGATCAACGACGACGTCACACGCGAGGTCGGCTCCGTGCCCGGCGTCGAGCGCGTGGCGATCGAGTTCGGCTCGATGTCGGAGGAGCAGCGTGCCGCGCTCGCCACGAAGCTGCGCGGCGGTCGCCCGCCGAAGCCCGCCGGCGAGCTGAGCATCTCCCCCACGACGCGCGTGATCGCCGTCGCCTCGGGCAAGGGCGGCGTCGGCAAGTCGTCGCTGACCGTGAACCTCGCGATCGCGTTCCAGCAGCTGGGGCTCGAGGTCGGCGTGATCGACGCCGACATCTACGGCTTCTCG
>CAZPQP010000196.1:2115-3963 GCA_964588635.1 uncultured Bifidobacterium sp. | reverse complement strand
TCGATGTGGTCGGTCAGGGTCGTGCCGCCCGACGCGTTCTGGGCGAAGCGGTGCTCATGGCGGAACTTCGCGAACGGGCCCTTCAGCATCTCGTCGACGACGAGGATCGGCTCGGCCAGCTCGGTCACGCGCACGACCCACGTCTGCACGCCCGGCAGGGGCTTCATCTTGACCTTCAACTCGACCTCGCCGCCAAGCGCGAGCGGGAAGTCGCCGGTGATGGAGACGAACTCCTGTCCCTCTGACGCGATGCGCGCGGCATTGCGCGTGTCGAGGTGGAAGTCGTAGACGGACTGGATCGGGGCGTCGATCTCGATGGAGCGCTCGAAGATGGGCATGTCCGGAGTATCGCGGAGATCTAGGCCGCGGCCGACAGCCGACGCGCGCGCAGCAGCACCGAGTGGGCATCCGCGCCCGTTGCCTCGAGCCCGACCCACGAGCCCTCCTGGCGCGGATCGACGACCGGCTCGCTCCACGAGCGGCGCGCCTCGCGGCGCTCGAAGTCGTAGCCCGCGCCGAGCAGCATGGGGGCGGCCGTGACGACACGGTCGCGCGTGGCCGCCCACGCCTGGGCGACGTCCTGGCCGAGCGTCTCGGCGCCGAGGTCGGTCAGCGATGCCGCGGCGCGCGCCATGCGCTCGGCGGCCGTGCCCGACGGGCCCGTGCCGATCATCAGCAGCAGGGCGTCCTCGGGGCGCAGGAGCGGCGCGGTCGACTCTGCGATCTCCGCGGCGCTGAGCCACAGGTCGATTGCGTTGCGGTCGAGCAGGATCGCCTCGTCGGGCAGGTGCCCGCGCTGGCCGAGTTGACGCAGCGCCTCGAGGCCCCGGGTGAAGTCGGGCAGCAGCACCGCGCAGCCGGCCTGGGCGGCAGGCATGGGGCGGATGCGCAGGCGCAGACCCTGCGACGACTCGTCGTAGCGGCGCGTGGTGAAGCCCGCACCCGAGCCGGCCAGCGACGACTGGTCGGTCGCAATCGCGGAGACGACGGGCAGGCGCTCGGAGTCCTCCGGCAGCGGGCCGAGCGTCCAGCCCGCGGCCCGCAGCTCGAGCTCGATCGTGCCGATCGCCGCCGTCGGCTGCACGCGCGCCAGCCACGCCTCGCGCTCGATCGCGATCACGCCGCCGTCGGGCATGGGGGGCGGGGGCGGCACCGTGTTCGGCGTGCCTGCCTCGATGCCCGTCGAGCGGGCCCACGCGACGGCGTCCCAGCTCATGCCGTCTCCCGCTCCTTGCGCTTCGCCGCGCGTGCCGCTGCCGCGGCGCCCTTCACCGCCAGCTGGCCGCACGCGGCGTCGATATCGGAGCCCTTCGAGCGGCGCAGGGTGAAGGGGATACGGCGCTTCTCGAGGATCGCCTGGAAGCGCTCCACGCGCTCCGGCGCCGAGGCGCTCAGGCCCGAACCGGTCGGGTTGTACCAGATGAGATTCACATGGTGCCCGCCGGGCAGATGCTCGTGCAGAAGGTCGGCAAGACGCTCGGCCTGCTCGACGCGATCGTTGACCTGATCGAGCAGCAGGTACTCCACGTAGACGCGGCGACGCGTCGCGGTGCGGTAGCGCTTGAGCGTCTTCATCAGCTCGGCAATCGGGTAGCGCTTGTTGACGGGCATCAGCTCGGTGCGCAGCACGTCGTCGGGTGCGTGCAGCGAGATCGCGAGCTTCACCTGCATCGGCTCCTCGATCAGCGCATCGATGCCCGGCAGCCAGCCGGCCGTCGAGATCGCGATCGAGCGCGCGCCGAGACCGAAGCCGTCGGGGTCGTTGGCGAGGTGG
The DNA here is from genome assembly GCA_964588635.1 of uncultured Bifidobacterium sp. Lineage (GTDB taxonomy): Bacteria > Actinomycetota > Thermoleophilia > Gaiellales > F1-60-MAGs149 > F1-60-MAGs149. The sequence continues at coordinate 2,189 of CAZPQP010000196.1, read as the reverse complement.
CAGAAGCCGAGCACGTTGTCGAGGTTCTGCAGCGGCTCGCCCATGCCCATCATCACGACGTTGCGGATGCGCGC
>CAZPQP010000196.1:0-2015 GCA_964588635.1 uncultured Bifidobacterium sp. | reverse complement strand
CTTCGGCAGCGTCGAGGCCTCGTCCCACGAGTCGATGAAGTCGCGGCTGACGGCCTGGCGGACCTGATCGGCGCGGTAGGTCGGAGCGCCCTCCTCGGCGAGGACGGCAAGCGCGGCGTCGAGATCCATGCCCGAACGCTACCTGCTGCGGTTAGCCGGAGAAGACGGTGCCGGTGCCCGTGATGGCAGCGGTCGTGGCGCCCGTCGACGTGGTGTCGGTCGTGGCCGGGGCCGTTGTCGCGGGCGGAGCGGTGGTGGCCGGCGGTGCCGGTGCGGGCGCCGGAGCGGGGGCGGGCGCCTGCGTCGTGGTCGGCGCGGGCGTGGTGACCGGCAGCGTCTCGATCGGCTTCGGCTTGGGCTTCGGCTTGGCCGGGGTAGCCGGCACGGTCACGACAACCGGCGGCGGCGCCAGCGGCGTGGCGACGACAGGCTGGCGGACGCCCGTCAGCCACGAGGTCACGTACTGCAGCGGCGGAATGGCCCAGCCGCCGGCCGGATGGATCTCGAAGTGGAGATGCGGCGGCGTGGTGCGGGCATCACCGCTGTTGCCGAGGAACGCGATCACGTCGCCGCGCTTCACCTGCGCGCCCTCCTTGGCGAGCGGCGAGAAGCCGGACAGGTGCGCGAAGTAGAACTGGTTGCCGTAGCGGTCCGTCAGCCAGAAGCGGCGACCGCCGTAGTTGTTCCAGCCGACGTTCGACAGCACGCCGTCGTTGATCGCCAGGATCGGCGTGCCGGCCGCGCCGAAGATGTCGATGCCCTGGTGGAAGCCGGTCGTGGCGCGCGGCGCGCCGAAGTCGTCCGAGAAGTCGTTCGCCGTCGCGCCGAGGACGGGGAACATGTACGTGCCGTCGAGCAGCTGGTCCACACGCTCCTGCGTGATCGGCGGATTCGTCGTGTAGCCACCCGGCGGCGGGTCCTGCGAGTTCGCGCCGATCGCGGGCGAGATCGGGCCGGTCGCGCTCGGCACGGGCGTGAGCGGATCGAGCTGCGTCAGCGAGGTCGGATCGGGAACCTCCGCGCCGCTGTCGGCGTAGCCGACCATGATCTCGGTGCCCGCCGGCAGGCCGCGGTACTCCTGGCGCAGGCGCAGGTGCAGCGCGATCGCGAACGTGCGGGCCGCCTGCGGCCCGCGCACGGCATCGACCGACTCCTCCACCACGAGGTCGCCGACGCCCGCGATCGCGATGACCTTGTTCGGCGTCGCCTCGACGGGCTGGCCCGCCACGACGAGACCCTCGACGGTCGACTGCAGGGCGCTCTGGGCCTCGGTCGTCGTCGCCGCAAGGGCAGCCGACTGCGAGGTGATCGCGGTGGCGGTGACGAGGCCGTCGAGCAGCGTGATGCCAGCGGCGCGCGTGGTGGCGTCACCGCGGGCGGCGATGTCGGTCGACTCGACCTTCACGCTCGTGTCGGAGGTGAGGACCGAGGCGATCGACGGATCCGGCTGTGTCGCGAAGCCGCCGCTGGCACTGGCCGAGCCACCGCGCGAGATCGCGGGCGCATGCGTGATCGCGTCCACCCCCGGAATGCGCACCTGCAGCGCGAAGCCCGCGGCACGTCCCTGCGGCACGACGCCGGGGGCATCGGCCGCGGATGCGCCGAAGCCCACGGCGAGCGCGCAGAGGGTCGCCGTCACGAGGACGACGGCGAAGATGCCGGTGCGGTGGCGCACAACCAAAACGGTACACGGCGGCAGCGGAATCGGGGTAGCCTTCCGGTGAATCCACGGGAGGGGGGATCACGATGAGCGACGCCATCGAGGCGCACATGGACGAGACGCGGCGGGTGGCCCCGCCGGCCGAGTTCGCCAAGCACGCGCGCATCCACGACCGCTCCCTCCACGACCAGGCCGAGCAGGACTTCACCGGCTTCTGGATGCAGCGCGCCCTCGAGGAGATCACGTGGACGAAGGAGCCCACGGTTGCCCTCAACGATGCGAACCCGCCGTTCTACAAGTGGTTCGAGGACGGCGAGCTGAACCTCACCTACAACTGCCTCGACCGTCACGTCGA
>CAZPQP010000195.1:0-3999 GCA_964588635.1 uncultured Bifidobacterium sp. | reverse complement strand
GCTCCTCGTACGTCTCGACGTGGTTGTAGAGCATCGTGCAGTGCGTCTTCAGGCCCAGGCCGTGCGCGATGCGGTGCGTCTCGAGCCACTGCGCGCCCGGCTCCTTGCCCGGCGCGATGATCTTGCGCACGCGCGGCGAGAAGATCTCGGCGCCGCCACCCGGCAGCGTGTCGAGGCCGGCGTCGATCAGCTCGCGCAGCACCTGCTCGTGCGTCATGTCGCACGAGCGCGTCATGTGGTGGATCTCGGAGGCGGTGAACAGCTTGAGGTCGACGCCCGGCAGGCCCTCCTTGAGGGCCCGCGTGATGTCGGTGTAGTACGAGAAGTCGAGGTGCGGATTCTCGCCGCCGACCATGTGGATCTCGGTGAACTCCTGATGCTCCCGCACGTTCTGGGCGTGGGCGACGAGGTCGCCGATGTCCCACATCACGGCATCGGCCTGCTTGGAGGTGCGGGCGAAGGCGCAGAACTTGCACTTCACGCGGCAGATCGTCGTGTAGTTGAGGTACAGGTTGTTGACGAAGAAGACCTCGTCGGTGCCGCCGCGATTGCGGCGCGCGAGGTCGGCCAGCTCGCCGAGCTCGAGGATGTCGTGCGACTCGAGCAGCGTGATGCCGTCGTCGAGGTCCAGGCGCTCGCCGGCCACGACCTTCTCGCGGATCTCCTGCAGTGCGGTGTTGCGTGCGATGGTGGCCATGGTGCTCCTCCTCAGGTATCGCGGTCGACGACGCCGCGGACGACCATCCGCAGCGGTGCCGTGTCGAGGTCTCCCTGGATGCGGTCGAGCGTCTCCTCCGCCTCGCGCACGAGGTCGCGGGCCGTCTCGCGCGCCTCGTCGAGTGCGCCGGAGGCGGCGACGCGCTGGAGCAGCGGCAGCACCTCGTCGGCGGGTGGCTGCGCGCGCAGGGCGTCGGCGATGTCGCTGTCGCGCCGCGCGGCGTAGAGCAGCGGCAACGTGGCGGTGCCGCCGATCAGGTCGGTGCCCAGGGCCTTGCCCGTCGCGTCGGAGCTGCCACCGCAGTCGAGGATGTCGTCGGCGACCTGGAAGGCGACACCGAGCAGCCGGCCGTACTCGGCAAGCGCCTCGGCGTCGGCTGACGGCAGGCCGCCGAGGCGACCGCCGAGACCGCAGGCAGCGGCGAAGAGACGGCCGGTCTTGAGCGTGCAGCGCTCGAAGTACTGCGCCGGCGTCGTCTCCGGATTGCGCGTCTGCTGCATCTGCAGCGCCTCGCCCTCGGACAGGCCGAGCGCGGCCTGCGCCAGCAGCGCGAGGCTCTCCATGTCGCCGGCCTCGGCCAGGACGGCGAAGGCGCGCGCGAAGAGGAAGTCGCCCGTGGCCCCGGCCACGAGATCGCCGTGCTGCGCCCAGACGGTCGGGCGCCCGCGGCGCAGCGACGCGTGGTCCAGCACGTCGTCGTGCACGAGCGTGGCCATGTGGACGAGCTCGACGGCACTGCCGGCGCGGACGAGGTTGGCCGTCTGCTGGCCGGCGGCGGGCGCGGACAGGAGCACGAGCAGCGGGCGCAGGCGCTTGCCGCCGGCGGTCAGCGTCTCCGTGGCGGTGGCGGCCGTGGAGCCCCCCACCCAGGCGACGTCGTCGCCGAGGCGCTGCTCGACGCGGACGAGGTACTCGCGGATGCCCGGCAGGGCGAGCAGGTCGGTGAGCGTGGCGGTGCTCATCAGCGCTCGCCCTCGACGGTGCCGACGTGCAGCGCGACGATGCCGCCGCCGAGCGTGCGGAACCTCACGTCGCGCAGGCCGGCCTCGTACATGACGTGCGCGAGGGGCGTCGGTCCCGGGAACCGCTTCACGGATGCGGGCAGGTAGGTGTAGGCGCTGTCGCCCTTGCGGTCGGCGACCTTGCCGAAGGCCGGCACGAGCCGATCGAACCACAGGCGGTGGAACGGCACGAGGGGGCCCGACTCGGGCGTCGTGATCTCGAGGCAGACGACCTTGCCACCGGGGCGCACGACGCGGCGCAGCTCGCTCAGACCCTGGTGCAGATCGGCGACGTTGCGGATGCCGAAGGCGACCGTCGCGGCGGCGAAGCGATCGTCCTCGAAGGGCAGGTCGAGGGCGTCGCCGTTGAGGAGCGTCACCTGCGGCATGCCCTTCTTGACGACCTTGCGCCGCCCGATGTCGAGCATGCCGTCCGAGAAGTCGACGCCGATGACCTCGCCGCTCGGGCCGACGCGCCGTCCGAGCTCGAGGGAGAGATCGGCCGTGCCGCAGCAGCAGTCCAGCACGCTGGCGCCGTGGCCGACCTCGGTGGCGTCGGCTGCGAGCTTGCGCCAGCGCACATCGAGACCCGCCGTCATCACCCGGTTCATGGCGTCGTACGGGCGCGCGATCCGATCGAACATCGCCTGGACGCGCTCGGGCGGCAGCGTGCCCGTCTCGGCGCCGTACGTGACGGGCTGGCTGTTCGTCGTCGCGGGGAGGTTGTCGGTGCTCATGCGCTCCCCCAGCGTTGCAGCAATGCGTTGTCGATGCCGCAGAGATCGAGCACGCGACCGGCCACGAAGTCGACCATCTCCTCGACGGAGCCGGGATGCGTGTAGAACGCGGGCATCGCCGGCGTGATCATCGCGCCGGCCTCCGCCAGCGTCGTCAGGGCGCGCAGCTGCAGCACCGACAGCGGCATCTCCCGCGGCACGAGCACCAGCTTGCGGTGCTCCTTCAGCGCCACGCTGGCCGCGCGGTGGATCAGGTTGGCCTGGCTGGACGAGGCGATTGTGCCGCACGTCGCCATCGAGCACGGGCAGATCACGTAGGCATCGACCTTCGCGGACCCCGAGGCGTACGGCGCGAACCAGTCGCGCTCGCCGTACAGCGTCGCGCCCTCGCCGCCGTACTCGGCCACGAAGCGCTCGACGGCCTCCAGCGGCGGGATCGTCTTGTCGCGGTACACCTCCCACGCGATCACCTCGCCGGCCGAGGCCGAGGCGCACACGCCGACCTGCGCGCCCGCGGCGGCGAAGCCCTGCAGCAGGCGGGCGGCGTAGGGGGCGCCGGAGGCGCCGGTGATTCCGAGGAAGACATGCATGGCGGGAGCCCGTGCAGGATACGGGAGCACGGGTGTGCGTCCTGTTCTTCGCAGCGCCCTGCGATTCGGCCCCCTGCGACGTGCGACAGAAACCACGAAGGGCCGGGTGCTCGCACCCGGCCCTTCGCCGTTCACGTCGCTGTCGCGGAGGTCTAGCCCGCCGCGGCCATGCCGGCGAACTCGCCGCCGGCCTTCTCGCAGGAAGCCGGATAGGTCTCGGCGGCCGTGGCGGCCTCCGGACCCTCGACGCCGGCGGCCGCACCGGAGTGCGTCGCGACGTAGCCGGCCAGACACGAGATCTGGTCCTCGTTGTACTGCGCGCTGAAGGCGGGCATGCCGCCCTTGCCGTTCGTGATCAGGTTGAGCGCGGTCTCGTAGTCCACCGCGTTGGCCGTCAGACTCGGACCGACGTTGCCCGCCGTACCGGCATCGGCGAACGTATGGCACGTCGAACAGGCGCCGTTGGCGAAGGCCGCCGCACCCGGGGCCGTCGAGGCCTCACCCCCTGCACCCGGTGCCTTGGCACCGTAGAAGGTGAGTGTGAGCAGGACGATCGGGACCATCACGCCGATCGCGAGCGCGACCGGGCGGCGCGAGAGCCGGCGATCGGGGTTGCGATCGATGAACGGCCAGCCGATCAGCAGGACCATCCAGATGGTCGGGATGATCACCGAGCCGACGATCAGCAGCTCCGGCGTCTTGAAGATGCGCAGCAGCTCGAAGAGGAAGAAGAAGTACCACTCCGGACGCGGGTCGTAATGCAGGACGCCCGGATCGGCCTTGCCCTCGTACGCCGGTCCGAGGATGCCACCCTCGCGGGCGGCGTCGAACTCGGCCGGAATCGGGCCGAACTGGGCGTGCCAGAGGATCGCCATGCCCATGATCAGGGCGACGACGATCAGGCTGACGATCGTGTCGTGGAAGACGGCGTGCGGGAAGAACGACTTGCCGTG
>CAZPQP010000194.1:0-4017 GCA_964588635.1 uncultured Bifidobacterium sp. | reverse complement strand
TTCGAGACGTCGTTCTTCGCCCGCCACGGCTTCCGCGAGATCGAGGGCACGCCCGTCACGCCCGAGGTCTACGCGGAGATGCGCCGCTCCTACGACCGCGGCATCGCCGAGTTCCTCGACCTCGAGTACGTGAAGCCCAACACGCTCGGCAACACCCGCATGCTGCTGACGCTGGCCGACGACTGACGTGGAACCCGGGATCCGCATCACGCGCACGTTCGGCGCCACGCCGGAGACCGTGTTCGCCGCCTGGACCGACGGCGCGCAGCTGGTGCGCTGGTTCGCGCCGCCCGGCTTCACCGGCACCGCGAGCTGCGACGCGCGCGTCGGCGGCGCCTGGAGCAGCGAGACCGGCAACGCCGACGTACCGCATATCAGGCCCCGCTTCCACGGCGTCTACCGCGAGGTCGAGCCGCCGACGCGGCTGGTCTTCACGCTCTCCGTCCCCGACGAGCCCGGCGAGGAGGTCGTGACCGTCGAGCTGGCCCCCTGCGCCGAGGGCACGGAGATGACGTTCACGCAGGGCGGCGGCAACCTGCCGCCCGAGGAGTACGTGCGCGCGGCGTCCGGCTGGGAGATGTTCTTCAGCCGCCTCGATGCGCTGGTCAGCAAGTAGGCTGCGGGCATGAAGCCCGGTATCGACATCAAGCGCACGTTTCCCGCCCGTCCGCAGGCGATCTTCGACGCGTGGACGCAGGGCGACCTGCTCGCGCAGTGGTTCGGCCTGCCCGACGCGCAGGTGACGGCGACGTGCGACGCGCGCGTCGGCGGCGCCTGGGAGCTGACGATGCACAGCCCGATGGGCCAGTTCGGCTTCACCGGCGAGTACGCCGCCGTCGATGCCCCCTCCCACCTCGAGTACACGCTCAAGGCGGCCGGACAGGACGGCGTCGAGACGTGCACCGTGGACCTCGCACCGCACGGCGACGGCACGGACCTGCGCTTCACGCAGGCGGGGGACAACCTGACCGTCGAGCAGTACGAGCAGGCGACCGCCGGCTACACGGTCTTCTTCGAGCGCCTCGACGCGCTCACGCGCGGCTAGTCCGCTCGATCCGGCCGGCGGCGCGCTCCCGACGACGCGAGCGGGCCGCCTCGCTCCCGCACGTGGAACGAGGCGACCCGGCAGGCGCTCCCGCTAGTTGGCGACCGTGCCCTGGCCGTTGGCCGTATCGACCTGCATGCAGGGGCCCGTCAGGACGTCACCCGCATCGGCCATCACCCGCACCGTCGCGCTGCGGCACGTCACGACGTCGCCGCCATGACCGTCGCGCGCGTTGATCAGGTCGGCGTTGAACGAGCTCGTGATCGAATCGTGGCCGAGGCCGCCGATCAGGAGATGGGTGCCGCTGCCACCGGCGATGATCACGTCGGCGCCGGGCCCGCCATCCACGACGCCGCCGGCGCCGTCGGTGAACATGACGTCATGACCGAGGCCGCCCCAGAGCGTCGAGCCGGCGACGGTCGACGTCATCAGGTCCTTGCCGGGTCCGCCGAAGCCGATCATCAGCGAGCCGGTCAGCTCGATCCGGTTCGGGAAGATGGACCCGTAGACGACGTCACCGCTGGTGGTCGCCTTCGCACTCCGCGGACGGCAGGTCAGCTGGCTGGTGACCAGGTGGCCCCTGTCGCTCGGCGACGGCACCACGCGGACGCCGGTGCTCGAGTACGAGCCGAACCCGATGTTGTCCTCGGGACCGCTGGTCACCGCATCCGCGTTGATCAGCCGCGTGCCCGCCGGGCAGTTGATGCTGTGCGCCCGGCCGCTGGTGGTCCGCCGCGTGACGAGCGAGACCTGCGGGTCGGCGGTCGGCGCAGCGGCGAGGATCGCCGCCTCCTCCGCGATGGTCGCCTGCCGCGGCTGCGCCACCGGGGCGAGCTTCTCCAGCCCGGTGGGGATGGAGTTCAGGCGCGAGGCGCTGCGGGCGACCTGCGCTGCGCTGGACGTGGCGCCGCTCACCGAGGACCAGGTGACGGGGTACGACTGCCCCGTGCACGTCGTGGCCGAGGTGCAGTACTTGGCGACCAGGGTGTAGAGCGAACCAGAGGTGTAGGCGAACGAGACCGATGCCGCGCCGCTCGCGGGCGTGGCGGATCCGACCCTCGACGGCGGCGACGTGCCGACGTTGAGCAGCACCACTGAGCCGGTGGACGTCGACGGCGTGACCGTCACGTTGACAGCGGCGCTCGTCGTGTTCTGCGCGGCGACGCCCGTGATCGCCACGCCGGTGCCGCCCGTCACCGTGACGCAGTTCGTCGCAGCCGGCAGCGCCGGCGACGAGGAGGTCGCGGCGACCGCGGGGCACGACGTGGAGCCGGCCGACATGACGAAGGGATTCGCCGCGTCACCCGTGTACACGAACGTGAGGCGCGACTGGCCGTCGACGGCAGGCGTCCAGTTGACGGTCGCCGAGCCGTTCGCCAGCGTGCCCGAGGCGACGGCGCGCCCCGCATCCTCGATGGCGACGGTGCCCGTCGCCGACGACGGCGAGACGCTCAGCACGATCGGATAGGACTTGCCGGCCGTGGCGCTCGTCGGCACGCCCGAGACGGTGAGCGACGACGAGCGGCTCGCGGGCGACGCCCCGTTCGACTTCCATGTGAACGGGTAGGCCTGGCCGATCTTCTGGCCGAGCGCGTTCGAGAACGCGGCGACGAACGTGTAGCTCGTATTGGCTGCGTACGAGAACAGCACGTTCACGTTGGTCGATCCGGAGAAGCTCGCCACGGTGGCCGTGCCGATCGGCTTCTTGGCGTTGACGTCGATCAGCGTGACGGTGCCTGACACGGTGCTGTCCGACGTGAGGTTGATGGTGGCGCCCGAGCCGCTCGCGCTCTGGATCGTCACGCCCGTGCCGCCGCTGACGGTGACGGACTTGGCGCTGCTGGTCTCGGCCGGGGTCATGGTGCTGCTGCCGACGTACGCGAACTTGAGCGACGACGTGCCGTCGGCCGCCGGGATCCACGGAATCGTGGCCTTGCCGCCCGACAGCTGCGCGGTGGCGACCGCGGTGCCGTGATCCAGAACCGCGACCGTGCCGGTCGCCGAGCTCGGCGAGACCGTGACCGGGATGTTGGTCACGCTGCCGGCCGTCGCGGTCGTCGGAACGGTGCCGGCGGAGATGCTCGTGATCTTGAGGATCGCCGGCGGGTGGTCCCACATCGAGCTGCTCGACCAGCTGCAGCCCTTCGAGAAGCCGCTCGGCGTGGTGTTGCCGAGGGTCCACAGCATGCCGGCGCCCCAGTGACGCGTGTTCGACGGTGTCAGCGTGTTGTTGGCGGTGTAGGTGGCGCTGCCGAACGCGGTCGCGTAGCCGACGTTGACCGCGGACGACGACGTGTCGTGGCACGAGTACCAGGTGGCGTAGGCCGACGTGGCCGTGGACGTCACCGAATGGGTCTTGCCGGCGCCGATCGACATGTCCGGGAAGTGATCCTCCTGCGCGCAGACGTAGCCGTTGACGACGGCCGAGCTGTTGCTCGTGCTCGTCATCACGGACTGGTCGCTGGGACAGCCGCCGGCCAGCGCCGTAGTGGGTGCTCCCATGACGGCCGCGAACGCTCCGACGATGGTCAGCAGGATCAGTAGACGGCGCATCAGGGACTCCTCCTCGACATGCGGCGGGACGACGGTCGACCGCAATGGCGGAAGTCTGCCAGATCCCGTTCACCGTTTCATCACCGGCGCACGACGCGATGGGAATCCCCCACACGCGCCTGAAGCGGGGAGGCGCGCACCGGTGGGACGATACTCAGGGGGAGGTGTCGCGCACGAAGGCGCCGATGCCGAGCGGCGCGCCCGTGGCCTGCTCGACCAGCCGATCCCAGCGCAGCGAGGCGCCCGGGCGCAGCAGCCGCTCGGCGATCAGCGGACCCACAGCCGCCGGATTCGCCGCGGGCGAACCGGCGCCGGTCTCGCGCTCCGTCCACTCCTCGACCTGCGAGGCGAGGATCTCCCCGAGCAGGTAGTTGTGGTAGTAGCAGGGCGCCACCGCGAGGTGGATCTTCGACGCCCAT
>CAZPQP010000193.1:0-4021 GCA_964588635.1 uncultured Bifidobacterium sp. | reverse complement strand
CCACTTCTGCAGCGGCGACTCGTCCCAGATGCCGACGGTCTCGCGGACCGCGTGGTGCTCGTCGATCGGATCGCCGAAGTCGGAGATCCAGTCCCAGCCCTCCCACTCGGCGAACGTGCCGCCGTTGCGGCGCAGGATCGCGTCGAACGCCGTCTTGCGCAGCCCCTCGGTCGAGACCTGCGGCGCGGGCGCCTCGACGACCTCGATGCCAGCGGCCTCAGCGGGAGGTGAACCCTCCTGATCGGCGGCGGCGACCGGGGTATCGACGGGGATGATCACGATCGGCGCCTGGCGCAGGTCCGGCGGCTGATGGCCGGGCGGCAGCACCTCGGAGACGCCGAGCAGGGCGCGCGCAGCGGCCGGGCTCGGCAGCGTGCGGTACTCCTCGAGGCAGCGCATCGGCTCCTGGTCGAGGTTGCGGCGGATGCGGCGGTAGCGCGCCTGCGCGCCGGCGCCGAGACCGGGCGTCGAGAAGATCGCCTGCTCGACGTACGACTCGATCACCTTGTTGCCCAGCAGCGCGACGTCGGCGTCGCGGGCCTTGCCGGTGAGGGGGTTGTAGAGCACGACGCACTTGATCGTGTCGAGGAACGAGTTCCACGTGGAGAGCACGACCGGGCCGCGCACGCGGATGCCGGTCTCCGGGATCGCGAGGTGCGTGATACGGCGGTCGTTGATCGTGTGGACCAGCGACTCGGCGGTCGGCGACATGATGCTGACGAACTTGTGCATCGGCCAGACGTCGAGCTGGTTCCAGTCGCCGGGCTCGCAGTCCACGCCGATCATGTACGTGTCCGCATAGCGGAAGAAGTTCGCGTTGCCCCGCGTCTCGCGCAGATGGTCGTAGAACAGCGTGTTCGTGCCGCCGATCAGGTTCGAGCAGCCCACGGCATCCATCGGCGTGCCCATCAGCACGCAGAAGCGGTCGCCGTTCTTGTAGCCACCGGGCCAGAGGGTGTCCAGCGGAGCGGAGACGCCGTCGCGCTCGACGGAGAAGTCCTCGGAGTTGAGTGCGTAGGACGAATGCATGGACGGGATCCTAGACCGAATCCGTCATCCCGTGCATGTCCGACTAGTTCATACGCGCGCTGAGCCGACGGTGCTCGAACTCCATCACCTTCATGTCGCGATCGCCGAGCGGGAGCTCCAGACGCAGCTGGGCCGCCTTCAGCGATCGTCCGACGTCGCCGCGGCGCTCGTACGAGGCCACGAGGTTCGAGAGCATGCGCAGCGCCGTCAGGTGCACGGGGGTCTGCACGATGCGGCCGGGAGGCGGCGGGTCGGCGAGCAGGATGCCGCCCTTGAACGGGTCGATCAGGATCGGGTCGCCGTCACCGAACCACCCCGCCACGTAGTGGCCCGGCAGGCCGACGCCGCGGATCGGGATGCCGACGCGCCGTCCGACCTCGATCCAGACGACGCTGAGCAGGATCGGCAGGCCGCGCTTGCGCTCCAGCACGAGATCGAGCATCGAGTTGTCCGGATGGTCGTACTCCTCGACGTCGCCGATGAAGCCCTCGCGCCGCCCGAGCACGGTGCGCAGTGCCTCGACCTGCTCGAGGCCCGTCTCCCCGACGCCGCTGAGCACGACCTCGCCGGCGAGCCGGTCGAGCTCGGCCAGCGCGAGGTCCTGATCCACGTCGCGGAGCGCGCCGGCGATGGCCAGTGCAAGCAGGTCGAGCGTCGGCGCGTCGGTGCGTGCCAGCTGGGCGAAGCGATCCATTACCCGTATCTTCGCGCGTCCCGCCCGCCGGAGACGGGTGCCTAGATGCCGACGCGCGGACCCATCGGGGTCTCGACGCGCTCGAAGGGCGTGTCGGGTGCCATGCGGTCGATGCCGTAGATGTCGGCCTCCGGCCAGGCCGGCTTGCCCTCGGCGATGTCGCCGATCAGCTCGCCGATGATCGGCATGAACTTGAAGGCGTGGCCGGAGCAGCCGGTCGCCACGGTGATCGGGCCGCGGCGGTCGATGAAGTACTCGTTGTCGGGCGTCAGCGTCCACGGGCACGACTCGGTGAGGTGCGGTCCGTCGGAGGCGAGACCGGGCGCGTGCGCGATCACCCAGTCGCGATTGCACTCCTCCTCGTAGCCGCGGTGCGGCCACGCCGTGGCGTCGGGATCCCAGGTCTCCTCGCAGCCGTAGTCGAGACCGATCTTGTAGCCCTTGCCGGGGGTCGGCAGGCCGTAGACGCCCATCTTGTCGGGCGCCACGAAGTCGATCAGCGAGGGCCGGCGCTCCCAGGCGCCGCCGCCCCGCCAGTACGAGACCTGACCGATCCCGGGCGCCAGCGGCAGGCGGATGCCCAGCGGCTCGAGCACGGTCTGCGCCCACGGTCCGACGGCGAGCACCGCGATGTCGGCATCGAGCACGCGCAGATTCGTCGTGAGGCGCACCCCCGCCGGCGTCTCCTCCAGCTCGAGCATGCGCTCGGGTGCGGACAGCTCGGCCCCGGCCGCGCGTGCCGCCGCCGCCATCGCCGCGAGCCCCTTGGCCGCGAACAGCACGCCGTCATCGGGGACGAAGGCCGCTGGCTCCTGCGGACGGTGTGCCAGCTCGGGGAAGACCCGCTGCACGCCGGCCGCGTCCAGCTCCTCGACCGGCACGCCCGCATCACGCAGCGCCGCGGCCCAGACGGGCGACGGATCGCCGCGCAGCACGAGGCCGACGTGGTCGAGCAGCTGCTCGCCCGATCCGGCCTCGAGCGCACGCCAGCGCTCGAGCGACTTGCGGGCCAGCACGATGTCGCCCGGGCGATCGTGCGCGAGGCGGAAGATGCGCGTCGCACCGGCCGACGACCCAGCGGGCGCGGAGATGCCATGCCGATCGATCCCGATCACGTCGTGCCCGCGGTCCGCGAGGGCGCGCACCGTCGGCAGGCCCATCACGCCGAGGCCGACGACGACGACCTTCATCGACTCAGACCTTGGCGGCCACGGCGGCCGCGATGACGAGGTCGGCAGCCCGACGTCCGGCGCGCAGCGCACCGTCGATCGAGGCGTTCTCCGTGCCGTCGCCGGACAGGACGACCTTATCCCGCAGCCAGCGCACGCCGCTCGACAGCGAGCCGGGCGGCTGGGCGTGCTGCGCCCATTCGATGCGATCGATGCGGAGCAGGTCCCACGTATGGACGCGGCTGCCGAACCAGGCCGTCAGCTGCGTCCGCGCCGCGGCATCGAGCGCGGCATCGTCGCCGGCAGGCAGGCCGACGCACGAGGCGGCGATCAGCGACTGGCCGGCGGGTGCGTACGACGGTGCGACCTCGCTCATGACGGCGACGTTGTTGACCGGACCGGTGCCGTCGCCATCGAGGACGATGCGCTTGCCGGCCGGCGCGGAGGCGGCGGCGTACCAGAGGCACGTCGAGCTGCGCGCCTCGGGCGCGGGAATGCCGGCGAGCGCGCAGGCGTCGACCGTACCGGCCGCGATCACGACGGCGTGGTCGGCGTGCAGCGTCGTGCCGGAGGCCAGCTCGACGCTGCCCTCGCCGACCTTCGTGACGCGCTCGTTGAGATGGATGCTGCCGCCGGCGAGACGCGCGGCGAGCTGCTCGGCGATCGCGCCCATGCCGCGCGCGGGGACGACGGTGCGGCCGGTGGCCATCTGGCTGAACACCTGGTCGATCAGATGGCTCGAGACGTTCAGCTCGGGATCGAGGAAGACGCCGCGGTAGAGCGGGCGCAGCAGGCGCTCGCGCACCGCGTCGGAGAAGCCGAGATCGCGCAGCCGCTGATCCGCGGTCGTCTCGGGCGCGGTCGCGGTCGCCAGCGGCTTCGCCTGCCGCAGCCACGTAGCCGCGGCCTTCACGTCGCCGGGGCCGCCGATGCCGGCCTTGAGCGCCTGCGGGACGGAGCGCGGGTCGCGGAGCGGATGGCCGATCGTGCGCATGCGGCCGTCCCACCAGATGTCGGCGCCGGGCTGGAAGGCCTTCAGGTCGAGCGCGTCGAGGTCGAGCGCCCGCTTCGCCTCCGGGTAGCCGTCGAACAGCACCTGGAAGCCGCGGTCGAGCAGGAAGCCGTCGAC
>CAZPQP010000192.1:0-4039 GCA_964588635.1 uncultured Bifidobacterium sp. | reverse complement strand
GTCGGCTTGCGGGTGGGCTTGGGCGATTCCATGACAGGCAAGAGCGTGGCTCCTATGCAACGATATCAGCGTGGCGCGGGACATGCCCGGAGCGTGCACGTCGGCAGTCTGTCCTCGTGCGATGCAACCGCGCCAGACACGCGCCGGTGGTGCGCGGCATCACCCGCGCGTCGCACCGAACCGCACGCGCCGGGTACCCTGTGCGCATGGTCCTCGACCGTCGCGTCCCGATGTACCTCCAGCTGCTCGCGCTGCTCGGCGCGATCAGCGTGTCCGGCTACCTGACGTACACGAAGGCGACCAACGGGATCCCGCCGTGCACAGCGGGTGGCGGCTGCGCGGCGGCGCTCTACTCGCCGTGGGGCTACATCGCCGGCATCCCGCTCGCGTACATCGGCCTGACCGCCGCGACCGTGCTGCTGCTCGCGACACCGTGGAACCGCTTCGAGCTGCGGGCGATCAGCCTGGTGCTCTTCTTCATCGGCGCCATCTTCACGATCTACCTCCGCTACGTCGAGCAGGCGCACTTCGACGGGCACGTCTGCGCCTGGTGCATCGCCTTCATGGCGTTCTGGTGGATCGCCGGCATCTGCGAGCTCGTGCGGGTCGTCCGCCAGCCGACGGAGCTCGAGCCCGAACCCGCGTAAGCAGGACGCGCCGCCACGCGACTCCCTCGTGCCACCCCACACGAGACGAAGGAGCCGCCATGAGCACCATCACCACCCCGAGCCCGACGCACGCCACCGAGCTGCGTCTGGGGGTGCCGCAGGTTCGCGGCGGCATCACGATCGTCCCGCTGCTCGCCGCCGCACTGCCGCAGCGCACGTACATCACCCTCGACCAGGCGATGCCGCTCGGCTTCACCGTCGAGGAGGTCGACGCGCACGGCCACGTGCCCGAGCTCCTCGTCCGCAACCCGCTCACGACCGACGTGCTCCTGTACGACGGCGAGGAGGTCGTCGGCGCGAAGCAGAACCGCGTGCTCGAGGCCTCCATCCTCGTTGCCGCGGGCGCCACGCAGAAGATCCCCGTGGCGTGCGTCGAGGCGGGTCGCTGGCACGACTCGGGGCTGGACTTCGCGCCCGCCGATCGCGTCGCGCACCCGGAGAGCCGCCGCCGCAAGGCCGCCGACCTCGAGCACGCGCCGCTCGCACACGGCGTCGCCCAGAGCACGGTCTGGGCGGAGATCGACGAGCGCCTGCATACGAGCGCCGTGTTCTCCCCCACCAGCGCGCTGTCCGACGTGCACGAGGCCGAGCGCCCGCGCATCGACGACCTCGCCGACGACTTCGCGCTGGTCGACGGCCAGTGTGGGGCGATCCTCGCCCTCGGCGATCAGCTCTGCCTCGACCTCGTCTCGCGACCGGAGGTCTGGACACAGCTGTGGCCGAAGCTCCGCCGCGGCTACCTGCTCGATGGCGTCCGCCACCTGCACGACACGCCGACGGCGGCCGAGCTGATCGCCCGCTTCGCCGATGCCGTCGAGGCCGCCCCCTCGTCGTCCAGGCCGAGCCCCGGCCTCGGTGAGGACGTGCGCCTGCACGGCACGACCGTGTCCGGCTCCTGCCTCGTCGTCGACGGCGAGACGATCCAGCTGTCGGCCTACTCGCGCGACCAGCGGACCGACGGCATCGACCGCACCCGCATCGCACGCCCCAGCCGCCGGCACCACTGACCGGTCGCATCCGCATGGCCGGGAGGCGTACCATCCCGGCCATGCAGGATCGACCCGTCGCCCGGATCCTCTATGCCGCCACCGCGTTGAGTGCAGTCGTCGGCACGGTGCTCGCGTTCGTGATCGCCGGGCTCGGCACGGAGATCCACCGCGTCGACAAGCCCGGCCTGTTCGATGATTACGGGCAGGATGCGATCGGCCGGCTCGCCGATCTCGCCGCGTACTTCACCGAGTGGAGCAACGTCCTGGTCGCCATCGTGTTCGCGCTGCTCGCGATCCGCACGGCCGACCGCGGCCGCCTCGTGCGGGTGCTGCTGTTCGACGCGCTGCTGATGATCATCGTCACCGGACTCGTCTACAACGCGATCCTCGCACCGGCGATGGCACCGCGCCACGGCTGGGACCTGCTCTCCACCACGCTCGCCCACACGGTCACCCCGCTGCTCGCGGTGATCGTCTGGGCGGTGTTCGGCCCACGCGGGTGGCTGCACCGCGGCCTGATCCTCCCGGCGCTCGTGATCCCGATCGTCTGGGTCATCCTCACCCTCATCCGCGGCGCGATCATCGACGCCTACCCCTACGGCTTCATCAACGTCGTCGAGCTCGGGTACCCGATGGCGCTGATCAACGTCGGCGTGATCCTGCTGATCGGCATCGCGATCTGCTTCGCCCTGATCGGCATGGATCGCCTGGCGCGGCGCTGGACGCCCGCATGAGCCAGGTCGACGCGGCGGGCATCGCCGAGGCGGAGCGCCTCTTCGCCGACTGGTTCGCGACCGAGCGGGCGCCCGGGCTCGCGTGGGGGATCGTCGCCGACGGCGGGCTCGTGCACGCGGCGGGCCTCGGCGAGCTGCACGTCGGCGCAGGCGACGTGCCCGGGGTCGACAGCTCGTTCCGCATCGCGTCAATGACGAAGAGCTTCGTCGCGGCGATGGTCCTGCTCTTGCGCGACGAGGGTCGTCTGCGCCTCGACGATCCGGTCGCCCAGCACGTGCCCGAGCTGCAGGGTCTGCCGCTGCCGACGGCCGACAGTCCCGCCCCCACGTTGCGCGACCTGATGTCGATGCGCTCCGGCTATCCGGAGGACGACCCGTGGGCCGACCGCCTCGAGGCGATGCCGACCACCGACTACCTGCAGCTGATGTCGACGCCGAAGACCCATGCGCGCGTGCCCGGCGTGGCGTTCGACTACTCGAACATCGGCTTCACGCTGCTCGGCCAGGTGATCTCGAACGTCTGCGCCGACGCGTATCAGGACGTCATCCGCGAGCGCCTGCTCGAGCCGCTCGGTCTCGCGGACACGACGTGGAGCGGCTCCGCCGTGGAGTCGTCGCGGCTGGCCACCGGCTACCACCTGATCGACGACGTCTGGGTCGAGCAGCCGATCCAGGAGCCCGGTGCGTTCAGCGCGCTCGGCGGCCTGCACTCGACGATCGCCGACCTCGCCGTCTGGGTGCAGGGCTTCGTCGATGCCTTCCCGCCGCGCGATGCACCCGACGGCCACCCGCTCTCGCGCGCCAGCCGGCGCGAGATGCAGCAGATCGTCACCGCCATCCCCCTGCAGCTCGAGGCCGGCCAGCAGGGCGCCCTGTCGGTGCGCAGCGACGGCTACTGCCTCGGCCTCCTGTCGATGGAAGACCTCCGCAGCGGCCGCACCGTCGGCCATTCGGGCGGCTACCCCGGGTTCGGCTCGCACATGCGCTGGCATCCCGCGACGGGCATCGGCCTGATCGCGCTCGCCAACGGGCGCTACGCCCGGCCCAGCGCGGCGCTGCTGCCGGCGCTCGAGGCGCTCGTGCGCCGCGCACCGCAGCGCACGAGCGTGCAGCCACTGCCGGCCGTGCTCGAGCTGAAGCCCGTGATCGACGCGGCGCTCGCGGCCGGCGATCTCACCCCGCTGCTCCCGCACCTCGCCGACAACGTCGCGCTCGACGAGGCGCTCGACCGCCGCGCCGACGCAATCAGCGAGCTGCCGGCCCGGCACGGCGCGCTTGCCTCGGGCGACGTGACGGCGCTGACGCCGACGCAGGCCACGTGGTGGCTCGACGGCGAACGCGGTCGTGTCGGCGTGGAGATCATGCTCACGCCCGAGCGCCCGCCGCGCCTGCAGAAACTGGCGATCGAGAGCGTGCGTCCAGCCACCGACGAGATCGAGGGCGCCGTGGCGGGTGCACTCGAGGCGATCCGCCGCGGAACCGATCTCTCCCCCGTCCTGCTCCCGATCCGCAGCGCCAGCTGGGTCGCCTGTGACGGCGCCCGCACCGCCGCGGTGCTGCTCGAGGGTGCTCTCACGGACGTGCGCCTGCTGATCGATCTCGACGCCGATCCCGTCGCGACGTTCGAGCCCGAGGAGCGCTTCCCGTC
>CAZPQP010000191.1:0-4049 GCA_964588635.1 uncultured Bifidobacterium sp. | reverse complement strand
TTCGGCTGCCAGATGAACGTGCACGACTCCGAGCGCATCAAGGGCATGCTCGAGGCCGCGGGCATGGGGGAGGCGGCCTCGGGCGACGAGGCCGACGTGCTGGTCTTCAACACCTGCACGATCCGCGAGAAGGCCGACGATCGTCTCGTGCAGCACCTGCACAACGCCAAGAACCGCAAGGCGACCGATCCCGATCTCCAGATCATCGTCGCCGGCTGCTGGGCCGAGTCGACACGGGACGCGATCTTCCGCGACTTCCCGTGGGTCGATGCCGCCGTGGGACCCGGCCGTATCGGCGCGCTCAAGCAGGTGCTCGAGTCCACCGACCCCGCCGAGCGCGGCGCGTTCGGCTCGTTCGACGACTTCGCCGCCGACCTGCCCAAGCGCCGTGAGCGCCACTTCCAGGCGTGGCTGCAGCTGTCGATGGGCTGCAACAGCGTCTGCAGCTACTGCATCGTCCCGAGCGTTCGCGGCCGCGAGCGCTCGCGGCATCCACGCGAGGTGCTCGCCGAGGCGCGGGCCCTGGCCGCCGACGGCGTCACCGAGGTCATGCTGCTCGGCCAGAACGTCAACTCCTACGGCCGCGACCTGCCGCCCGACGAGCGCTGCACGTTCGCCGAGATGCTGCGCGCCGTGGACGCCATCGATGGCATCTCGCGCATCCGCTTCATGAGCCCGCACCCGAAGGACATGCGCGGCGACGTGATCGCCGCCATGGCCGAGTCGCCGGCTGTGTGCAACCAGCTGCACCTGCCGCTCCAGTCCGGCTCGTCCCGCGTGCTCAAGCGCATGCGGCGCACCTACGACAGCGAGCGCTTCCTCGACCTCGTCGGCCGCCTGCGCGAGGCGATGCCGGACATCAGCCTCACCACCGACGTGATCGTCGGCTTCCCAGGCGAGACCGAGGACGATTTCCAGGAGACCCTGCGCGTCTACGACGAGGCCTCCTTCGACCACGCGTTCACGTTCATCTACTCGCCGCGCAACGGCACGGAGGCCGCCGGCTTCGAGGATCAGATCGCCGACGACGTCAAGCACGAGCGCCTGGAGCGGCTCGTGGAGCTTGTGCAGACCCACGCCGCGCGCCGCAACGCCGCGCTCGTCGGCACCGTGCAGGAGGTGCTGTCGGAGGGTCCCAGCCGCACCGACCCCGCTGTCTGCCGCGGCAAGACCCGGGGCAACAAGACCGCGCTGTTCACGCCGGCCGTACCGGCGGGCACCACGGTCTCCATGGTGGTGGAGGAGACGACGTCGCAGACGCTGCGCGGGCGCGTCGAGAGCGCCGTGCCGGCCTGACCATGGCAGCGCGCGTCGTCGCGATCTACGGACCCACCGCCTCGGGCAAGTCCGCGGTCGCCATCGCCCTCGCTCAGCTGATCGGCGGCGAGGTCGTCTCCGCCGACTCCATGCAGGTGTACTGCGGTCTCGAGCGCATCACCAACC
Source organism: uncultured Bifidobacterium sp. (assembly GCA_964588635.1). Taxonomy (GTDB): domain Bacteria; phylum Actinomycetota; class Thermoleophilia; order Gaiellales; family F1-60-MAGs149; genus F1-60-MAGs149. Next base: position 2,606 of record CAZPQP010000191.1, on the reverse strand, counting down.
AGCCGACGGCCGCCGAGCAGCAGGGCGTGCCGCACCACCTGCTCGGGCACGTCGACCCGCACGACGCGTACGACGTCGTGCAGTACGCCGCCGACGCCCACGCGGCGATCGACGGCATCCTCGCGCGCGGCGCGACTCCGATCGTGGCGGGCGGGTCCGGCCTCTACCTGCGGGCCGCCCTCGCCGAGCTGGCGATCCCCCCGCAGGTGCCGGAGGATGCGCGGGAGCGAATCCGTCAGCAGGTCGAGCAGCTCGGCCCCGACGCCGCCCACCGGCTGCTGTCCGAGACCGATCCGGAGGCCGCGGCGCGCATTGCGCCGGCCGACACCCGCCGTCTCGTGCGCGCCCTCGAGCTGGCCGAGGTGGGGGAGTCGCTCGCACCCACCGAGGCTGACGCACTTTGGACCGACGCCGTGCGTCACCCGACGCGACTCTTCGGCCTGCAGATCGACCGTGCGCTGGTCCATGAGCGCATCAACGCCCGCACGCCGCACCTGCTCGACGACGGCGGCATCCTGGAGATCCAGCGGCTCCTCGCCGATCCGCGACCGCTCTCGCACACCGCCGACCGTGCCCACGGCCTCGACGACGTGCGGGCGCTCAGCGCAGGGGAGATCACCCGCGCGGAGTGCGAGCGACAGCTGTCTGCCCGCACCCGCCAGTACGCGAAGCGCCAGGACACCTGGCTGCGGCGCCTGCGGCAGGCCGAGCTCGTCGACGCGAACCGCCCCGCCGAGGACGTGGCGGCGGAGATCGCGGAGCGCCTGCAGGCCTAGCCCCGATACGATTCCGGGCATGTCCACGGAACTCCAGCACGCCATCGAGGCCGCCTTCGGCGGTGACACCCCCGCCGAGGAGGCGCGTGACGCCGTCGAGGAGACGATCGCGCGTCTCGACCGTGGCGAGCTGAGCCTCGCCGAGCAGCAGGCCGACGGCAGCTGGAGCGTCAACGGCTGGATCCAGCAGGCGATCCTGCTGTTCTTCCGCCTCCAGAAGATGGAGATCATCGAGCTGGGGCCCTACACGTACCACGACAAGGTGCCGCTCAAGAGCGACGTCGCGGGTGTGCGCATCGTGCCGCCCGCGACCGTGCGCTACGGCGCCTTCGTGGAGCCCGGCGCCGTGCTGATGCCCTCGTACGTCAACATCGGGTCCCACGTCGGCGCGGGCACCATGGTCGACACGTGGGCCACGGTCGGCTCGGGCGCCTGGATCGGCAAGGACGTGCACCTGTCCGGCGGCGTCGGCATCGGCGGCGTGCTCGAGCCCCCGGGTGCCCGGCCGGTGATCATCGAGGACGGCGCGTTCGTCGGTTCGCGCGCCATCGTGGTGGAGGGCGTCCACGTGGGCGCCGAGGCCGTGCTGGGGGCGGGCGTGATCCTGACCGCCAGCACGAAGATCATCGACGTCACCGGCGCCGAGCCGGTCGAGCACGTCGGCCACGTGCCGCCGCGCAAGGTCGTCATCCCGGGCACGCGCCCCAAGCAGTTCGCCGCCGGCACCTTCGACGTGCCCTGCGCGCTGATCATCGGCGAGCGCACCGAGTCGACGGATCGCAAGACGTCGCTCAACGCCGCGCTCCGCGAGCTGGACGTCGATGTCTAGGCCGTTCCTCAGCGGAACGGTTGCGGACATCTGCTTCGATCTCGTCGCGACGCGCTCGGAGTACGGCGACGAGCAGGAGCTCGCCGACCTCGTCGAGCGACGCGTGGCCGACCTGGGCGTCGAGCACGAGCGCATCGGCAACTCGATCGTGGCCCGCGCCGGTGGCAGCGGCGCCCCGGTCGCCCTCGTCGGCCACCTGGACACCGTGCCCAACTGGGACGGCGGCGGCGTCGAGCGCACGCCGACCCGCATCATCGGACGCGGGGCCGCCGACATGAAAGGCGGTGTCGCGGTCATGCTCGCGGTGCTGCAGCGTCTCACCACGGCCTCGCAGCCGACCGTCTGCATCTTCTACGACCGCGAGGAGGGCCCGCACGCCGACAACGGCATCCACCGCGTGCTCGCCGAATCCCGCCTGCTGCAGCCGAAGCCCACGATGGCGATCGTCCTCGAGCCCTCGAGCGGCACGATCCATGCCGGCGCCGTCGGCTCGCTCAATGCCCAGCTCGTCTTCCGCGGCCGCTCCGCGCACGCCGCGCGCCCGTGGGAGGGCGAGAACGCCGTCTCCGAGGAGCTCGCCGCCGCGCTGGGTCGCTTCGCCGCGCGCGCGCCGATCGACACCGTCGTCGATGGACTCACGTATCGCGACGTGGCCACCATCACGATGATCCACGGCGGCGTCGCGCACAACGTGCTGCCGGACAAGGTCGAGGTGTGGGTCAACGCCCGTGTCGCCCCCGGCAATGCCGTGGAGCAGGCCAAGGCCGAGGTCGAGGCGCTCGCCGGCCCCGCCGCCGAGGTGACGTGGAGCGATGTTGCGCCTCCCGCCGCGCCGAGTCTGACCGCACCTCCGGTGGCGAGCTTCCTCGAGCGCAGCGGTCTGCCGGTCCAGCCGAAGCAGGCCTGGACCGATGTCGCCACCATGCACGCGTGGGGCGTGCCGGCGTTCAACTACGGCCCCGGCGAGCCCACCCAGGCCCACCAGCCCGGAGAATGGGTGG
>CAZPQP010000190.1:0-4050 GCA_964588635.1 uncultured Bifidobacterium sp. | reverse complement strand
GGTTAACAGAGGGGTCAGACCCCTCCGTTAAGCACCACTGGTTAACAGAGGGGTCTGACCCCTCTGGAAAGCTGGCGCGGACCCCGCCCATCCCCCACACTTCCCCGGTGAGCCGCGTCGGCATCGACATCGGGGGGTCCTTCACGGATGCCGTGCTGATCGGCGATGACGGGCGCGTGCACGTCGCCAAGGTGCCGTCGCAGCCCGCGCAGATCGAGGCGGCGTTCATGGACGCGCTGCGCAGCCTGCTGGCCGTCGCGGGCGAGTCGGCCGCGGACGTCGGGTATCTGGCGCACGGCACGACGATCGCGACGAACGCGATCGTGCAGCGCACGTTCGCCACAACGGCGCTGATCACCAACGAGGGCTTCGCCGACGTGCTGGCGATCGGGACGCAGATGCGCAAGAACGTCTACGACCTGTGGACGCCGGAGGAGGCGCCGATCGTGCCTCGCGAGCGCTGCTTCGGCGTGCGCGGCCGCATCGACGCGCAGGGGCACGAGCGCGAGCCGCTCGATGAGGCCGCCGTGCGCGAGGCCGCGGCCTCCATGCGCGCGGCCGGTGTCGAGGCCGTGGCGGTGATGACGCTGTTCTCGTTCCTCAACGCCGCGCACGAGGAGCGCATCGCCGAGCTGCTCGCCGAGGAGCTGCCCGGCGTGCCCGTGACCCTGTCGCATCACGTGGTGCCGGAGTTCCGCGAGTACATCCGCGCCTCGACGGCCGCGGCCAACGCGGCGCTCCTGCCGCTCGTGGGGCGCTACATCACCGCGCTCGAGGGCGAGGTCGCCGCCGAGGGCGTCGGCGTGCCGCTGCACCTGATGCAGAGCAACGGCGGCGTGACGCCCGCCGAGCGCGCGCGGCAATTGCCGATCGCGCTCGCGATGTCGGGGCCCGCGGCCGGCGTGATCGGCGGGGCGCGCCTGGCCGGGCTCGTCGGCGAGGACGACGTGATCACCTTCGACATGGGCGGCACCACCGCCGACATCGGCATCGTCACCGGCGGCGAGGCCGAGGTGCGGTTCACCGGCGAGGCCGCCGGCACGCCGATCAACCTGCCGCAGCTCGACCTGCTCTGCATCGGCGCGGGCGGCGGCTCGATCGCCACCGTCGACGAGTTCGGCGCGCTGCGCGTCGGGCCCGAGAGCGCAGGCGCTGCACCCGGCCCGGCCGCGTACGGGCAGGGCGGCACGCGCGCCACCGTCACCGACGCGCACGTCGTGCTCGGCACGCTCAGCGAGGACTGCAAGCTGGCTGGACGGCTGCCGCTCGACCGCGCGCTCGCGCTCGCCGCCGTCGAGGCGAGCGTGGCCACGCCGCTCGGGCTCGGCGTCGAGGAGGCCGCCAGCGCGATCCTGCGCATCGCCAACGCCAACATGGCCAACGCCGTGCGCGTGATGAGCGTCGCGCGCGGCCAGGACCCGCGTGGCTACGCGCTCGTCGCGATCGGCGGTGCCGGGCCGATGCACGCGTGCGCGCTCGCCGACGAGGTCGGCATCCCCCGCGTCGTCGTGCCGCGCCACCCGGGTGTGGCCGCCGCGTACGGGCTGCTCGCGACCGACATCCGCCACGACCTGCGCCGCACGTGGCGGCGCCAGACCAGCGCGATCACGCCCGCCGAGCTCGACGCCGAGCTGGCGCGGCTCGAGGACGAGGCGCGCGTGCTCCTCGGGCACTCCAGCGGCGTCGCCACCGGCGAGGCGCTCGACTGGGAGCTCGACGTGCGCTACCGCGGCCAGGCCTACAACCTGACGGTGCCGCTCGGCGCGCGCCCCGCCACCGCCGAGACGATTCGCGCCGCCGAGCAGGCCTTCATCGACGAGCACCAGCGGCTCTACGACTACACGCCGACGATCACGGACACCGAGATCGTCACGATCCGGCTCCGCGCCACAGCGCTGACCGAGCCGATCGTCGTCGACGCCGTGCGCGGCACCGGCGGCACGGCCGGCACGCAGCGCGTGCACGACGGCACGTGGAGCGAGTGGCCCGTCCACCACCGCGACGCGCTCGGCGAGGGCGACGCGATCGTCGGGCCGGCGATCATCGAGCAGACCGACACCACGACGGTGCTGCACCGCGGCTGGACCGCGACGGTCGGCGCGGGCGGCACGCTCGTGCTCGAACGGGAGGCCAGCGCATGAGGATCGAGACGCCCGATGCCGTCACCCAGGAGATCCTGATCAGCGGCTTCAAGCACATCGCCGAGGAGATGGCGGTCGTCGAGTACCGCTCGTCCTACTCGCCGATCATCCGCGAGATGCTCGACTTCAACTGCGGCATCTTCGCCGCCGACGGCCGCGCGATCGCCAACTCGGAGCAGATCCCCGCGCAGCTCGGCCTGATGCAGTTCGCGCTCGAGGCCGTGATCGCCAAGTGGACCGGCCGCATCGAGCCCGACGACGCGTTCATCACCAACCACCCGTACATGGGCGGCACGCACACGCCCGACCTGCAGGTGTTCATCCCCCTCTTCCACGAGGGCGAGCTGGTGGCGTGGAGCGGCTCGATCGCGCACCACATCGACATCGGCGGGCGCTTCCCCGGCACGGAGAGCGCGCAGTGCACCGAGCTGTTCCAGGAGGGGCTGATCTTCCCCGCCGTGCGCTTCGTGGAGCGCGGCCAGCGCGTCGGCGCCGTCTACGACATGCTCGAGGCGAACGTCCGCGACCCCGCCTCCACCCTCGGCGACCTCGACGCGCAGCTGGCGGCGTGCAAGCGCGGCAACCAGCGCCTCGCCGAGACGATCGAGCGCTACGGGCTGCCGCTCGTGCTCGGCGGCTTCGAGGCGCTCGTCGACCAGACCGCGCGGCGCACCGAGGCGCTGTTCCGGTCGTGGCCCGACGGCGCCGTCGAGGCGGAGGGCTTCCTCGACGACATCGGCTTCGAGGACACCGACCCGGTGCGCGTCCACGCGCGGCTGACGGTCGACGACGGCACGCTGGTCGTGGACCTGTCCGGCTGCTCGCCGCAGATCCCGTCCGGCATGAACGTCCCGATCGCCAGCGCGCACGCCGCCGCGTACTTCGCCGTGCGCGCGTTCCTCGGCGGCAGCGTGCCCCATAACGCGGGGCTCGCCAGCCGCGTGCGGATGATCATCCCCGAGGGCACGCTCTACAACCCGATCCACCCGACCGCGCTGAGCGCCCGGCACCTCGCGGTGCAGCGCCTGACCGACGTGATCATCGATGCGCTGTCGACGCTGATGCCCGAGCACGCCATCGCCGGCAGCCAGGTCTCGTTCCCCGCGCTCGTGTTCCAGGCCGTCGATCCGCGCAACGGCGACCTCACCCTGCTCGCCGATATCCTCGGCGGCGGTGGCGGCGCCCGGCGGACCGCCAACGGCGACGACGGCATCGACCCCTACACGTCCAACTGCGCGATCCTGCCGGCCGAGATCGCCGAGCTCGAGTACCCGTGGCTGATCGAGCGCACCGAGCTCGTCGACGGCTCCGGCGGCACCGGCCGCCACCGCGGCGGCATGGGCATCCGCCGCGACTACCGCCTGCTGGCGGCCGAGAGCGACGGCATGTTCTACGTGGAGCAGACCGACCCGCGCTTCGCCGCGCGCGGCCGCGACGGCGGGGGCGACGGCGCCCCCGGCTACGCCGCCATCCAGCGCGCCGCGACCGGCGAGACCGAGGTCGTGCACGGCAAGGGCTACGTGACGCTGCACGAGGGCGACGTGATCATCCTCGTCGGCGCCGGCGGCGGCGGCTTCGGCGCGATCGACCCGTAGTCCCGTTTGGGGTCTGACCCCATCCGGAACCGCACCTACTCCGCCTCGTCGAACTCCTCGCCGTTGTACCGCCAACGCGCGCGGTAGTCCGACTTGCGCGGGACGCAGCCGATGCGGTTGCGGCTCGTGATCTCGGCGATCCGCGCCAGCGCCTCGTCGAGCGTCCCAGGGTGCGCCGGGGTGAAGACACACCCGGGCGGAATCGTCGCTGGCTGCAGATGGATCACTCCCCCGGGAGCCGGGGCGTTGTCCACGAGGACACCGTGCGGAACATGAAGTGCGACTCCCGTTGGCGCATCGGTCATGCCCGCAGG
>CAZPQP010000189.1:0-4081 GCA_964588635.1 uncultured Bifidobacterium sp. | reverse complement strand
TCCGCCTCGGCGCGACGTTCGCGACCATCCTCGGCATCGGCTCGATCATCCCGCTCGTGCTGATCATCATCCTGCCGTTCTTCCACCCGTCCTCGATCGACTTCGGCAACGTGCAGCTCGGCACGCTGCCCGAGGGCGTCACCGGGTCGTGGCAGCTGATCCTCGGCTGGGCCTTCATCTTCGTCTGGACGGTCTGGGCGATGGAGGCGGCCGCGTGCTACATCGGCGAGTGCCGCGAGCCCGCCCGCGACGCGAAGATCGCGATGACGGCCGAGGGCCTCTTCGGTCTCTTCGTGTACGTCACCCTGCCGCTGATGCTGCTGGCCGTGCTCGGCACCGCCGGCTTCGCGGAGCTCGGCTCCGGCGACGCCAACGTCGTGTTCCTCGGCTACGTGGACAAGATCTTCGGCGCGAACGAGTTCTGGCGCTGGTTCGTCGGCCTCGCCCTCGTGGCGGCGCTGCTCCTGTCCGTGCTCAACGCCCTGATCGGCGCGTCGCGCGGCCTCTGGCAGAACTCGGTCGACGGCGTCCTGCCGAAGATCTTCGGGAAGACCAACAAGCACGGCTCTCCCAGCACGGCGATCATCCTCTCGCTGGTCGCCTCGCTGCTCGTGCTCCTGGTCGGCTCGCCGCTCCAGATCTACGTGTTCTCGAACATGGGCTACCTGTTCGCCCTGTCGGTCGCGATGATCGGCTTCGGCGTGTTCCGCTACAAGCGGGACGACTTCCCCCGCCCCGTGAAGATGCCGAAGATCATGGCGCCCGTCGCCATCCTGTTCGGGATCGGCGGCCTGCTCCTGTGGGCGATCGGCGGCTACTTCGCCGCGGACTATGCCGTCGGCGCCGGCTACCGCTGGCTGTTCTGGGTCGGCCTGATCCTGCTCGTGCTCTACGTGCCGCTGCACCTCTGGCGCCGCGTCGAGGACAAGCGCCATGGCCAGCCCACCCCGCACCACGTGGACCATCCCCACTGAGGCGCTGACCTGACATGCCGCTGATCCCAGGCCGCCGCAAGCGCAACTGGGACGAGCAACCGGTCGAACCCTGCGAGGTCATGCTCGCCGGGGACGGCCGGCGGAGGTTCTCGAAGAGGGCGATCGCCAAGGCGGTCGCCCTCTCGGCTGCCGGGCCCGTCACCGTCGTCACCATCGCCCGCATCCACGGGACGCAGTTCGGCCTGCCCAACCCCGGCCTGATGCCGACGAAGCAGGAGATGAAGGACCGTCACACCTGGGTCGGCAAGGGCGTCGACGCGATCCTGGCGGCTGGCGGCGAGGCGGACGGGCAGGTTGCGGTGACGCGCAAGGCGACCAAGACGCTGGCCCGCATCGCGCGCACCCGCGGCGTGCGGACGATCGTGATCGACGAGACGCCGTACACCGGCTGGCGGCGCTTCGTCGAGGGCGACGTGGGCACCGAGCTCGCCAAGCGCCTGCGCGCCGACGGCGTCGAGGTGATCGTGATCCCGTTCGATCCGAGCGACCCGAAGCCGTAGCGCTCCAGCCCTTCCCAACCCCTAAAGGTTCGACTAGCATGCCTTTCACCACGCGCAACCGGAGGAGATGACCGTGGCACAGCCCAAGAACAAGGAAGAGGCCCGTCGCCGCGCCAAGGCCGACGGCATCGAGTTCTTCTTCGCCCAGTTCGTCGACATGCACGGCAAGCCGAGCGCCAAGCTCGTCCCCGCCGAGCGCATCGACATGCTGTTCGACGATGGCGCCGGCTTCGCCGGCTTCGCGGCCGGCCCGATCGGCCAGACCCCGGCGTCGCCCGACATCGCCGCGATCCCCGACCCCGAGTCGTACACCCCGGTGCCGTTCAAGCCCGGTCTCGCGCGCTTCGCCTGCGACATCACCATCGACGGCGACCCGTACAACTTCTGCCCGCGCACGATCCTCAAGAACGCGAACGCGCGCGCGGCGAAGATGGGCTACCGCCTGAAGATGGGCATGGAGCTCGAGTTCTTCCTGCTCAAGGAGCGCGACGGGAGGATCGTCCTGGCGGACGACCTCGATACGCTCGATCAGCCCTGCTACGACATGAAGGGCATCACGCGCTCGTACGACTTCATCTCGCAGCTGTCGAAGAACCTCAACGGCCTCGGCTGGGGCAACTACGCCAACGACCACGAGGACGCCAACGGCCAGTTCGAGCTGAACTTCGAGTACGACGACGCGATCAGGACGGCCGACAAGGCGATCTTCTTCCGCTACATGGTCCACGCCATGGCGCAGGAGCGCGGCCTGCTCACGACCTTCATGCCGAAGCCGTTCTCGAACCTGACCGGCAACGGCGGCCACCTCCACATCTCGCTGTGGGACCCGACCGGCAAGAAGAACCTGTTCGAGGACAAGAAGGACCCGCGCGGGCTCGGCCTGTCGAAGCTGGCGTACCAGTTCCTCGGCGGCATCATCGACAACTCCGAGGGGCTCAGCGCGATCCTCGCGCCGACCGTCAACTCGTACAAGCGCATCGGCGTCGGCGCCCCCACCTCCGGCGCCACCTGGGCCCCGGCCTACGCCACGTACGGCATGAACAACCGCACGCAGTCGATCCGCATCCCGGCACCGGGGCGCATCGAGATCCGCTCGACGGACGGCTCCGCGAATCCGTACCTGGCCGCCGCGGCGATCATCGGCTGCGGTCTCGACGGCGTGGCGAACAAGGCCAATCCGGGCGAGCCGAACCTCGACAACCTGTACGAGCTGACGCCCGCGCAGATCAAGCGCAAGCGCATCAAGACGCTGCCCGCCAACCTGCTCGACGCCACGCGCGCCGCGCAGAAGAACAAGGCGCTGCGCGACTGGCTCGGCAGCATGGACGGCTGGGACTACCTGGACTACTTCGTCGAGACGAAGCAGGCCGAGTGGCAGGACTACCACACGACCGTCAGCGACTGGGAGCTCAAGCGCTACCTGACGCTGTTCTAGGAGGCGCGGCGGTGGGGCTGTGCGCTCCGTGCAGCCCCACCGCTCCCTCCACTCCGTCCTGTCGTGCGCAGGGATCGCGCGGCATGTGCATCAGTGCCATATGCGCGGGATCCGTCATGTGACGCTGTCCCATGCCGTGACCCCTCCATTGCGGTAGCCTTTCCCGCAGGACGGGCGGGTTCCACGCCGCCCACGGGGAATTCCACCGAGGAGGAGACCGTCATGGCGGTTGCAGTTGAGAGCGCGAAGGCCGGACTCGATCCGATGTTCAACCCGGATTGGTTCCTGACCGACGAGCAGAAGGCGCTGCGCGAGCAGCTGATCGAGATCTGCGAGAAGGAGATCCGTCCGCGCGCCGCCCAGAACGACCGGGAGCTGATCTTCCCCCGCGAGAGCCTCGAGGCGCTCGGTCCGTTCCTCGGCGTCACGCTGCCCAAGGAATGGGGCGGCCTCGGCCAGGGCCACGCCATGCTCGTCGCCACGACGGAGACGATCGCGCGCTACGGCTGCGCCTCCACCGCCATGTGCTTCACGATGCACATCGGCGCCGTCGAGGCTCTGCGCCTGACCGCCAGCGAGTGGCAGATCGAGAACGTCCTCAAGAAGGTCGTCTCCGACAAGCTGATCGGCACGCTCTCCTACTCGGATCCCGAGACCGGCTCGCACTTCTGGTACCCCATCTCCTCGGGTGCCCGCAAGGTGGACGGCGGCTACGAGGTCCTGAAGAAGGCGTCCTGGACGACGTCGGGCGGCTTCGCCGACTGGTACGTCCTGCAGACGACGTCGCCGGACTTCAAGGAGTACTCGGACCTGACCTGCTGGCTCGTCTTCAACGACGAGGTCGAGTCCGGCCACGCCGAGTGGGACGCCATGGGCCTGCGCGGCAACCAGTCCGGCTCGCTGCTGCTCGACTGGAAGCTCCTCCCCGAGGAGCGCATGGTCGGCGCGATCGGCGACGGCGCCTGGTCGAACGACGAGGCGGTCGATCCGTTCTTCCTGATCTCCTCCAGCGCCTGCTGGAACGGCATCTCGCTGGGCGCGATCGACATCTGCATCCAGCACACGACCCGCAAGGTCCACAAGGACGTCGGCATGCGCGTCTGCGACTACCCGACGATCCAGGACTCCGTCGGCGAGGCGATCATCGACAC
>CAZPQP010000188.1:0-4093 GCA_964588635.1 uncultured Bifidobacterium sp. | reverse complement strand
GTCAGGATCGGCGTCTCGAGCTCGAGGAAGCCCCGTGCCTCGAGGTGGTCGCGGATGATGCGCGTGACCTGCGAGCGGACCTTGAGGTTGTGCTGCATCTCGTCGCGGCGCAGGTCGAGCGCGCGATGGCGGATGCGCAGCGCCTCGTCCACGTTCTCGTCGTCGAGCTGGAACGGCAGCGGGTCGCTCGGCGCGAGCTCGTCGAGCTCGTCGACGAGGATCTCGATCGCGCCGGTCGGCAGGTTCGGGTTGACGGTGCCCTCGGTGCGCGCGACGACCGTGCCGCGCGCGTGGATGACGCTCTCGACGCGGATCGACTGCGCGACCTCGATCGCCTTGGGCGCATGCTCGGGGTCGATCACGAGCTGGACGACGCCGCTCCGGTCGCGCAGGTCGATGAAGACCAGGCCGCCGTGGTCGCGCAGGCGCGCCGTCCAGCCGGAGGCGTGCACCTCGTCGCCGATCTGCGAGGCGTCGAACTCGCCGCAGTGCCTGGTCCTGTACGTCACGTCCTACCCCTTCGCGTTCACGAGATGCTCGACCAGACTGTCGAGCGCCACTTCCACCTGCTCACCACTGGCCATATCGCGCACGAGGCAGACTCGGCGCGTCCACTCATCGTCGCCGCAGACGACGGTTCGTGCGGCACCGATGCGGTCGGCCTGCTTCATCTGGCCCTTCACGGCACGGCCGGCGAGATCGGCCTCGCAGCGCACGCCGGCGTCGCGCGCCCGATCGAGCAGCGCGTGGAGGGTCGGCCGCGCGGCGTCGCTGAAGACGGCGAAGAACGCGTCCACGTGCCGGTCCGCGGCGGGCAGGCGGCCCTGGTCCTCGAGGGCGAGCAGCACGCGCTCGACCCCGGAGGCGAAGCCGACACCCGGCGTGGCCGGCCCGCCGATCGACTCGGCCAGGCCGTCGTAGCGCCCGCCGCCGCCGATGCCGGACTGCGCGCCGAGCGCGGGCCAGGCGACCTCCCACGTCGTCCGGCTGTAGTAGTCGAGGCCGCGGACCAGCGTCGGATCGACGGTGTATGCGATGCCGCGGGCATCGAGGAACGAGCGCACGGCGGCGAAGTGCTCGCGGGCCGCGTCGCTCACGTGATCCGCGATCTTGGGTGCGTCGGCCATCACCGTCTGCGACGCGGGATCCTTGGTGTCGAAGGCGCGGAGCGGGTTGAGGTCGCGCTGGCGGCGGATCTCGTCGTCCACGTGCTCGAGGTGGGCGTCGAGATAGTCGCGCAGGACCGCGAGGTACGGCTCACGGTCGCCTCTGTCGCCGATCGTGTTGATGCGCAGCTCGACGCCCTCGAGCCCGAGCGCGTCGTACCAGCGCAGCTGGAGCGCGATCAGCTCGGCGTCCACGGCGGGGTCGTCGCTGCCGATCGCCTCGGCATCGACCTGCGTGAACTCGCGGTAGCGCCCGCGCTGCACGGCGGCGTAGCGGTAGCAGGAGCCGGCGCACCAGATGCGCACCGGCTGCGCCTCGCGCGACAGGCCGTTGCCGAGGTAGAGGCGCATCAGCGAGGCGGTGAACTCGGGCCGCAGGGCCAGCACGCGCTCGCCCTGATCCTCGAACAGGTACATCTCCTTGCCGACGACCTCGGAGCTCTCACCGGCCGTCCGCGAGAACAGCGCCTTCTCCTCGAACACCGGCGTGGCCACCTCGGCGTAGCCGGAGCCCTCGCAGAGCGCGCGGAAGCGGTCCAGCATCACGTGGCGCGCCGCCTGACGGGCGGGCAGCCAGTCGAGCGTGCCGCGCGGCGGGATGAAGTCGTCGCTCATGGGCGCAGGCCTCCCAGGAAGGGATTCGTCGCCAGCTCATGGCGGAGGGTGGTGACCGGCCCGTGGCCGGGCAGGACGTGGGTGTCGAGCTCGACCTCGCGCAGCAGCAGGGCGATCGACTGCTCGAGCACCTCCCAGTCGCCGCCCTCCAGATCGGTGCGGCCGACGGAGCCGGCGAACAGCACGTCGCCGGCGGCGAGCAGCTGCGAGCCGTCGGGGCCGGTCAGGAGCAGCGAGACGGCGTGCGGGTAGTGGCCGGGGGTCGCGAACACGTCGATCGTCATCCCCGCCAGCGTCAGCTGCACACCCGGTTCGAGGGTGCCCTCGGGCTCGTGCTCCACGTACGGGCCGAACCCGGGCCACAGGTGGTCGTTGATATGCGCAACCACGTCCCGATCTCCAGCACTGGTATAGACTGGGCTCGTCGCCTCCCCGGCGACGGCGCCGACCGCGCCGATGTGATCGAGATGCCCGTGGGTCACCAGGACCGCGACGCATCGGAGCCCGAGCTCTGCGAGCGCGTTGATGACGCGTTCCGGCTCTTCACCGGGATCGATCACCACGCAGTCGGCCGAATCGTCGGGGTGGACGATGTAGCAGTTGGTCCCGTAGGGCCCGAGCGAGAGCGATGTGGCCTGAAGGGGAATAGGGTGTCTCCGTCGTACGTTAGGTCTGGAGCGCCAGTGCGCTTGCAGGAGTCTACCGGCGCGTCGCGCCGAACCAGCCGAAAGGGAACCGCATGATCGTCGAGCAGCCGCAAGAGGTCCAGGAGCTTCCCGAGTACCAGCGCCTGATCGAGGTCGGCAACGAGCGGGGCACGCTGGCCTTCGGCGAGATCGTCGAGGCCCTTGCGGAGCACGAGCTCGAGCCGGAGGCGATGGACGCCGTCAAGGGCATGATCGAGGCCGAGGGCATCGAGATCATCGAGGACAACGACCGCCCGGCTGAGCCCACCGCGCTCGAGCGCCGTCTCGCGTACGAGGGCACCACCGACTCCCTGCAGCTGTTCCTCCACGAGGTCGGCCGCTATCCCCTGCTGACGAAGGCCGACGAGATCCGTCTCGCCAAGCGCGTCGAGAAGGGCGACATGCAGGCCAAGCAGCAGATGGTCGAGTCCAACCTGCGCCTCGTCGTGTCGATCGCCAAGAACTACCGCGGCCAGGGCCTCGGCTTCCTCGACCTGATCCAGGAGGGCATCCTCGGCCTGATCCGCGCGGTCGAGAAGTTCGACTGGCGCCGCGACCTCAAGTTCTCGACCTACGCCACCTGGTGGATCCGCCAGGCCGTGGCGCGCGCCCTCGCCGACAAGAGCCGCACCATCCGCCTGCCCGTCCACGTCGTGGAGCGCCTCCAGAAGATCAACCGCGCGGAGCGCACGCTGATGCTGCGCCTCGGCCGCGAGCCCTCCAACGAGGAGATCGCCGAGGAGGCCAAGCTCCCGCTGTACCAGGTGCTCGACGTCCGCAAGGCCGCCCGCTCCCCCATCTCCCTCGAGGAGCCGGTGGGCGATGAGGGCGAGTCGAGCTTCTCCGACTTCCTCGCCGACAGCGAGGCCATCGACCCGATGGATGCCGTCTCCGACCAGCTGCGCCACGAGGCGCTGCAGGAGGGCCTCAACGCCCTGCCGGAGCGCCACCGCCGGGTGCTCGAGCTCCGCTACGGCCTCGACGGGCTCGATCCGCGCACGCTCGACGAGATCGGCCGCGAGTTCGGGCTGACGCGCGAGCGCATCCGCCAGATCGAGGTCGAGGCGCTGCGCGAGCTCGCCGCGATCCGCGAGATCCAGGGCCTTCGGGCCGTCCCGGGGGCGTAACCTCCACGGGCGGGACCGATCCGCAGCGGGACGTGGCGCAGCCTGGTAGCGCACGCGCTTTGGGAGCGCGGGGTCGTCAGTTCGAATCTGACCGTCCCGATCCTGCGGATCGGAGTCTCTACGCCCTGGCTGGCGGACTGCCCGCGCTCGAGCGTCTCACCACGCGCTTCTACGAGCGCGTCTTCGCCGACCCCCTGCTGCTGCCGCTGTTCCGCGATCCGGGCGACCCGCACGCCGAGCGCCTCACGCTGTGGCTCGCCGAGCTCCTCGGCGGCCCGAAGCTCCACACCGAGCAGCGCGGCGGCTTCGACGTCATGCGCGGCGCGCACCACGGTCTGAAGATCACGGGCGAGCAGCGCAGGGCCTGGGCCGACCACATGCACGCGGCGGCCGAGGACATCGGGCTGAGCGAGGAGTTCCGGCGGGCGTTCATGCCCTTCATCGAGGGCGGCAGCACGTTCTGCCAGCGCGTCTCGTGGCCGCGCGACCAGCGCTGGGC
>CAZPQP010000187.1:0-4099 GCA_964588635.1 uncultured Bifidobacterium sp. | reverse complement strand
ATCCGCCAGATCGAGAACCAGAGCCTGCGCAAGCTGCAGGCGATGGCGGCGGCGCAGGGGATGAAGGCGGCGTAGACCGCCCGCCGGGCTCAGTCCCGGCGCAGCAGGAGGACGGCGGGCAGGCAGGCGAGGCTGATCAGCGCCAGCACGAGGTTGGCGTGCTGCACCGCATCGGCGATCGCCGGCACGCCCGTGTGGATGTCCTTCGCCGCGGTGAGCGTCTCTTGTCCGACGCGGCCGACGACGATGGCACCCGCGGTGGCGATGCCGATGCCGCCGCCGATGCTGCGCGCAAGCGGCACCGATGCCGTGGCGCGGCCCTCGCCACCGGGGCGCTCGGCCGAGGCGCTGAGGAGCGCGACGGGGCTCTGGATGCCCATGCCGAACGCGGCGATCACGATGCCGATGGCGATCGTGGCGCCGCCGAGCACTGGCGTGCCCATCACGAGGACGCCGACGACGGTGAGCGAGCCGGCGAGCAGCATCTGCTGGCGGTGGGAGAGCGGCAGGCGCGAGCTGACGAACGAGCCGCTGGCCCAGGCGCCGGTCGTGGCGACGAGCGGCAGCGCGGCGACGAGGATGGGCCAGCCGAGGCCCACCTGCAGGCCGAGCGGCACCATGCCGTCGGCGCCGGTGAAGGCGATGCCGGACGTGCCGCAGAGGATCGCGATGCCGCGACCGGCGCGCGTCCGCGGGAAGACCGGCTCCTTGGCGCGCCACTCCTGCAGGAGGAACGCGAGGCCGGGCACGATCGCGAAGCGCGGGTCGATCAGCAGCGCGGCGACGGTGCCGCCGAGCAGCAGCGGACCGAGCGGGTGGATGCGCGCGTGCGGGTCGGCCGGCTTGACGGACGGGTCGCGCAGGCCGCGGTAGCCGGCGTACGCCACGACGCCGGTGAGCGCCACGGGCACGAGGAACGCGGCGCGCCACGACAGCAGGTCGGTCAGCACGGCGCCGAGCACGGGGCCGGCCAGCGCGGCCAGCGCCCAGACCGAGTTGCTCAGCGCGTAGGCCGGTTTCTGCAGGTGCGTCGGGATGCGCTGCACGACGACCGACAGCGGGACGGCGAGCAGGAAGCCCGCGGCGAAGCCCTGCACGAGCCGCAGGACCGCGATCGCCTCCATGCCCGGCGCGAACGGCGCCGCCACGCCCGCCACGGCGAACAGCGCGCAGCCGAACGCGAGCGAATGCCAGGCGCCGAAGCGGTCGATCACGGCGCCGCTGATCGGCAGGCCGATCGCCAGGGCCGCGGCGTAGCAGCCGACGACGAGCGCGTAGCGGTCGAGGCCGCTCAGGTCCCGCGCGGCGCTCGGCAACGCCGTCGCGACGAGCAGCACGTCGGAGGCGGCGACGAACGAGGCCCCGCCGGCGGCGGCGAGGAGCCAGCGGCGTTCCGGGGCGAGGAGCTCCCGGTAGGCCGGGGACAGGCTCACCAGGGCGGGCGCCCGTGCACCCAGCGACCGGCCACCATCGTGGCGACGACCTCGATCGAGGCGAGCTCGTCGGCCGGCGTCTCGAAGGGGTCGCGGTCGAGGACGACGAGATCGGCGAACGCGCCGGGGGAGAGCCGGCCGAGGCGGCGCTCGAGGCCAATGATCGCGGACGGCGTGGTCGTCATCGCCGTCAGCGCGTCGGCGACGGTCACGTCGTGGCCGGGCAGGAGCGGCGCGTGGACGGCCGCGGCGAGCGTGGCGATCGGATCGATCGGCGAGATCGGTGCGTCCGTGCCGAAGACGAGCGTGGCGCCGGCGTCGCGCAGCGGGCCCCACGCGTAGGCACCGGAGCAGCGCGCGCCCCAGGCGGCCTCGGCGGCCTGGCGATCCTCGGCGGCGTGCACGGGCTGCATCGAGGCGACCACGCCGAGCGCGCCGAACCGCGCGAGATCGTCGGGGTGCACGAGCTGCGCGTGCTCGATGCGCGGCGGTCGACGGTGGACGACCGCGAGATCGTGCCAGTCGGCCTGCGTCTGCTCCAGAGCGTCGAGGGCGGAGCGCACCGCCGCGTCGCCGATCGCGTGCATCGCGACGGGCAGTCCCAGAGCGGCCGAGCGGCGGATGACGTCGGCGAGGGCGGCGGTGGAGAGCAGCTCCATCCCGGTGCCGCCGTCGTCGTACGGCTCGAGCATGTGCGCGGTGCGGGCGCCGACGGTGCCGTCGAGGAACGCCTTCACCGCGCCGATGCGCACGTGGTCGGAGCCGAAGCCGGCGACGAGCTCGACCTGCTCGATCGCGTCGAGGTGCTCGGACGGCAGGGCGCTGGACACGCGCAGCGTCACGCGCTCCTGCCCGTCGAGCTCCTGCCAGGTGGCGCGGCCGCCGTGGCGCTCGAAGTCGTGGATGCCGGTCAGGCCCAGCCGGTGCGCCTCCTGCTGGCCGAGGGCGACGGCACGCTGGCGCTCGGCGCGGGTCGGCGCGGGCAGCGGCGTCGTCCAGGCGGCGTCCTCGCGGCGAATCGCCTCGCCGCCGACCTGCGCGAGCGCGGCCGTGCTGAGCCAGAGCGCATGGCGGTCGCGCGCCCAGAAGGCGGTGGGGCGTCCCTGCGTGGCGGCATCGAGCGCGGCGGCCGGGTCGGCGACCTCCGCCAGCATGGCCTCGGTCCAGCCCGTGCCGATCAGCCACGTGCCGTCGCTCTTGGCGGCACGGTCGGCGGCGGCCTGCGCGGCGATCAGCTCGAGCGCGGCGGCGGCCGTCGGCGCGTCGCGCACGTCGACGCGCAGGCGGTCGAGCGCCCACGAGAGGAAGTGCAGGTGCGCATCGACGAACCCGGGCACGACCGTGCGGCCGCCGAGGTCGATGCGCTCGTCGGAGACCTTGGAGGTATCGCCCTCCCACGCCTCGACCCCGCGCGTGATGCGCCCGCGGTCGTCGATCGGCAGCGCACGGACGCGGGGGAGGGCCGGATCGGCCGTGTGGATGGTGCCGCCCTCGAGGATCACGGACGGCAGCGTAGCGCCCGTCGGGTAGCGTTCCGGCATGCACATCCTGCCCGCCGAGATCGAACGCCGCGTCGTCGCCTTCCAGCACGCGCTGCGTGCGGCCGAGATCGACTGCGCGCTGCTGATCGAGGCGAGCGACCTCGTCTACCTGACGGGCGTGATGGCGGACGCCCACCTGCTGGTGCCCGCCCATGACGATCCGATCGTGCTCGTGCGACGCAGCCTCGAGCGCGTGCAGGCCGAGTCGCCACTCGAGGACGTGCGGCCGTTCCGCTCGTTCAAGGAGCTGCCGCCGCTGCTCGCCGAGCTCGGCGCGCGGCGCATCGGCCTCGAGCTCGACGTCCTGCCCGCGGCCCGCTACCTGCGCTACCGCGACCTCCTGCCCGAGGCCGAGCTCGTCGATGTCGGCGATGTGCTGGCGGGCGTGCGGGCCGTCAAGAGCACGTGGGAGCTGAAGATGATCGGCAAGGCGGCCGAGCAGGTTGCCGCTGCCTTTGCCGCTGCGCCGGCGCTGGTGGCGGAGCAGCCGACCGATCGCGCGATCCAGATCGAGCTCGAGCACCTCATGCGCCAGGCCGGGCATCAGGGCCCGCTGCGCTTCCGCGGCCTCAACGGGCAGATGTTCTACGGCGCGGTGCTGGCCGGGCCCGACGGCGCGGTTGCGCCGTGGGCCGACACGCCGCTCGGCGGTCCTGGTCCGAGTGCCGCGGTCGGCAAGGGACCGGGCGGCTGGGAGATCCGCGATGGCGACGCCGTCACCGTCGACCTCGTCGGCGGCTGGGAGGGGTACCTCGCCGACGCCACGCGCACGTTCTTCCGCGGCACGCCGAACCCGCAGCTCGCCGAGGCGCTCGCGGTCTGCGAGGCGATCCTGGCGGACCTCGAGACGCTGATGGTGCCGGGCACGCCCGCCGAGCAGCTCTACCTGCGCGGGCTCGAGCTCGCCACCGAGGCCGGCTTCGGCGACCACTGGATGGGGCACGGCCCGGGCCGCGTGCGCTTCGTCGGGCACGGCGTCGGCCTCGAGATCAACGAGCGGCCGTTCCTCGCGCAGGGCTTCACCGAGCCGCTCGCCTTCGGCAACGTGATCGCCGTCGAGCCGAAGCTGGTCTTCCCGGGCCTCGGTGCCGTCGGCGTCGAGAACACGTACGTCGTGGACCGCGA
>CAZPQP010000186.1:0-4103 GCA_964588635.1 uncultured Bifidobacterium sp. | reverse complement strand
GCGGGCAAGCTCGCAGAGGCGAGAGTCGTGACGCCGAGGAACGCCTCGTCGCCGACGCTGGTCACCCCCTGGGGGATGGCGATGCTCGTGAGCCGGGTGTTGCGGAAGGCGGTGTTGCTGATCGCCGTGAGGTTCGACGGCGTCGTGAAGGCGACCGATGTCAACGTGGTCTTGTTGTAGAACGCCGCGACTTGCAGCGTCGTGACCGGCTTTCCGCTCAACGTCGCGGGAATCGTGATCGCCGCGGGGCACGTGGCCGTGGCGCAGCCGTCGATGCGGATCGTAGACCCCAGGTCCGTGTAGGCGAGGTCGCCGGCTGTATCGGCCGTCGCCGGCGCGGCGCTGGCCGAACCGGCGACCAGCAGGGCGATGAGGAGCGCGAGACGCGTCAGGAGAACGTTCACCCGGTAAATGGTACCCCGCAGGTGACGCTTTCCGCGCGCGTCAGGGCCAGCGCTGCACGGCGGCGTCGATG
The DNA here is from genome assembly GCA_964588635.1 of uncultured Bifidobacterium sp. Taxonomy (GTDB): domain Bacteria; phylum Actinomycetota; class Thermoleophilia; order Gaiellales; family F1-60-MAGs149; genus F1-60-MAGs149. The sequence goes on along the minus strand of CAZPQP010000186.1, from coordinate 3,628 downwards.
CCCTCGACGATGATCGTCTCGGCGCAGCGGGCGGCCTCGCGCGCCAGGGCATCCGGGTCCTCATCCGGCTCGAAGCCGGCGAGGACGTATGCGGCGACGTCGCGACGATCGCCCTTCCCGGGACGGCCGACGCCGCAGCGCACGCGCACGAAGTCGGGGGAGCCGAAGGCGTCGGCCATCGAGCGCAGGCCGTTGTGGCCCTTCAGGCCGCCGCCCTCACGGGCGCGCACGACGCCCGGGTTGAGCTCGATGTCGTCGTAGATCACCACGACCTCGTCGATCGGCAGCCGCAGATCGCGCACGCAGGCCCCGACCGACCGGCCGGAGTCGTTCATGAAGGTCTCGGGCGCCAGAACCGCGACGGGGATCTCGCCGAGCTTCACCTCGGCGTAGCGCCCGTGGTACTTCGACTTCGTCGTCGCACCCTGCTCGGCGAGCAGCGCGTCGACGGCCATCCAGCCGATGTTGTGGCGCGTCCTCGCGTACTTCGAGCCGGGGTTGCCGAGCCCCACGATCAGGGCGTCGACGTACCCCATCGCTACTCGGCGGCGTCGTCGCCGGCGTCGCCGGCGTCATCCGCAGCAGGCTCTTCGCCGACGATCGCGGGCTCCGCGCCCTCTTCAGCGGCCTCGCCCTCGCCCGCCGTGGCGGCCATGGCGGCACGCGTGACGACGCAGGAGCAGATGACGGCGTCCGGGTCGCCGACGAACTCGTACGAGGCCTCGGCCGTGAGATCGCGAACATGGATCGAGTGGCCGATGCGCAGCTCGGTGATGTCGACGGTGATCTCGGTCGGCACCTGGCCCGGCAGGGCGGCGACGAGGACCTCGTGCAGCGAGTGCTCGATCATGCCGCCGTCGAGCTTGACGCCATCGGACTCGCCGACGAGATGCACCGGCACCGGGGCCGTGAACTTCTCGGTCATCGAGATCGCCATCAGGTCGACGTGCGTGACGCGATCGCGGACGCGATCGATCTCCATCGCCTTCAGGACCGCGTTCACGGGCTCCTTCTCGCCCTCGATCTGCAGCGAGAGGATGGCGTTGCGGCCGGCCTCGCCGGAGAACGCGGTGCGCAGCGTGACGCGCTCGACCTGGATCGACAGGGGCTCGCGGCCCTGGCCGTACAGCACACCGGGGATCACGTCCTGCTTGCGCAGGCGCTTGTTCGCGCGGGTCGAGGCGGCCTCGCGCTTGGTGATGGCAATGGTGGTGTCGGACATGGCAGGTTCAGCTCCAGACGAATGCAGGGCGCAGCATAGGCAAGGCGCGGAGGCGGCGCGTCAGATGACAGGCCGCCTCCGCGCCTTGGGGCCGTGCACTACTTCTTGATGGACGCGAGCAGCAGCTGCATCGCAGCGGCGCGTTGGCCCTGCTTCCCCACGCTCTTGGTGCTGCCGAGCAGCTCGACACCGACGTTCAGCGTGACGAGGTTGTGCAGCGCATTGAACTGCAGCACGCCACTCGAGGCGTTGGCGTAGGCACCGGTGCCGCCGGTGATGATGGCGACACCCGAGAAGGTCATGGTGATCTTCTGCGCCGCGTACGTCGTGATCGCCTCGGCCGTGATCGTGCCCGTCGCGGTCGTGATCGTGATGTCGACGGTCGCCGTGCTCGTCTTCGGACGCAGCGTGTAGATGAACTCGGCCGTGCCGGCACCGTACGGCGTGCCCGTCACGTTGCCCTTGTCGATCAGCACGGTCGGACCGTCGGTGCTGTCGAGGTGCATCTTGCCCACGATCGCCAGCACCGAGCCGCTGGCCGGAACCTTGGCCGGCTTGGTGGCGCTTCCGGGGGACGGCGCAGCGCCCGCGGCGGGCACCATGATCAGCGCACCCAGGATGCAGCACGCGAGGAGGACCCGAAGACGGGTGATGGTGGTCATCAGGGGCTCCTAGGTGAGCGGCTGGAGGCGGGTGGACTTGGCGGTCTGGAGCTTCTTCAGCATCCGCGCGTACTGGCGGTTCTGCTCCGGCGTGCGCTTGTACGTACGGTGCGCGATGTTGACCGTCTCGAGCGGATCGTTGAGCAGGTCGTACATCTCGAACTCGCTCGGGACCTCGCCGCTGGCGTCGTAGTACTCCGCCAGCTTCCAGCGCTGACCGCGGATCGACACGATGTGCTGCGGCGGCGGCACGTACGGGCCGTTGGCCTGGCCGGCCTGCCAGTCGTCGTACGTGAAGACGATCTCGTCCTGCACGGGCTTGGCCTTGGGATTGAGCACCACCGACGAGTAGTCACGGCCCTGCCACGGGGCACGTGCCGAGCTCGGGGCGTTGAACAGGCTGGCGATCGTCGGCAGGAAGTCGACGTGCGACACCATCGCGTCGGTCGAGTAGGCCTTCTTGTACAGCGTCGGGTTCGACCAGATCAGCGGAACGCGGATGGTCTCCTCGTAGAAGTTGAAGTTCTTCTGCCGCATGCCGCCGTGCGTCAGGCCCATCTCACCGTGATCCGACGTGCGGATGATCACCGTGTTCTCGTAGAGGCCCTGCTCCTTCAGCGCGGACATGACGTTGACGAGGTACTCGTCGGACCACTTCATCAGGTTGCCGTAGAAGTTCAGGTAGTTGCGCTTCTTGCGGTACGTGTCGAGCGGACCCATCAGGGCGCCGAGCTTGAGGAAGATCTGCTGCGCACGCGGCTTCGTCGAGAGATCCTCGAGGTTCGTCGCGGGCACGCCGATGTCGCCCTCGAGCCAGATGTCGCTGTAGCCCGCCTTCTCGTAGTTCTTGGGATAGGCGAGCACGTCGTGCGGATTGACGAGCGAGCAGATGAGGAAGAACGGCGCCTGCTTGGCGGCCTCCGAGTTGATGTACTGGAGGATGCCCTCGTTGCCGTCCTGGTAGTTGGTCGTCTGCGCGCCCATGTACCGCGCGTCGTTCTGCGCGGAGCCGCCGCCCATCTCGGGGATGCTCTGGTTCGCGCCGGCGTCGTCGGGATTCCAGCGCTGGAAGCCGAAGGCGCCCAGGTCGGCCGGGGTCCATGTCGAGCCGGCCGGCTTGCTGCAGTGCCACTTGCCCTTGTAGATCACGTTGTAGCCCGCAGCCGACATGACCGTCGCGATGTTGGCGAGGCTCGTCGACAGCGGCACCTGATCGGGGTACTGCTCGACGGGCATGTTCTCCTCGAGCGTGTACTTGACGCCGTGCTGCGCCGGGAAGAAGCCCGTCATCAGCGTCGAGCGGGCGGGGGAGCACATGCACGCGTTGGTGAACGCGTTGTTGAACGTGATGCCGTTCCGCTGCAGCTCCGTGAAGCCGGGCAGGTTCTCCTGCGCCCAGCCGATCGGGAAGTGCTGGATCGCGCGCTCCTGGTCGGTGATGAACAGCACGACGTTCATGCCCGCCATGGAGCGCGGCTGCTTCGCCTTCGTCTCGGGCTCGGCGGCGGTCGCCACACCGGTCGCGGCGGCCATGCCACCCAGGCCGAGCGCGGCTGCTGCGGCGGCGGTGCGGGCGAGGAAGCTCTGGCGGGTGACGGCGGCCGAGTCCGGCGCGGCGTCGTCATGCGTGTGATCGGTCATGCGGCCACGGTACCAGCGGGTGATGCACGTGTGAACAGCCGGGGATCAGACGGAGGGGTAACCCACCGTGCGGTGTGCGTCGGGTCACTCGTCGCAGCGAGGC
>CAZPQP010000185.1:0-4118 GCA_964588635.1 uncultured Bifidobacterium sp. | reverse complement strand
CAGGCGATCTCGAACGGCCTGCGCAGCATCGACGTGCCGGCGGCACGCGGACAGATCCTCGACAACACCGGCAAGGTGCTCGTCGGCAGTCGCCCATCGAACTCCGTGGCGATCGACCCCACGCGCTTCCCCGAGCTCCTCACGGGATGCGGCCGCGACGTCCAGGGTCCCTTCGACGCCCGTACGGCGGACGAGCGCGCCCGTCGCATCGCCGAGGCGATCGAGCGGGCGGAGACCCTGCCGAAGAAGCGTCGCACCGCGCGTCTGACGGCGATCAAGCAGCAGCTGGACGGCGGACAGACGGTGCGGGCCTGGGCGGGCTGCACCAAGGACTATCCGCAGCTGCGGGAGCTGGCGCGCATCGTCGGCGTCTCCGTGGCGCAGGTCGAGGACGACATCCACGTCGCCTCGATCAAGGCGCCGTTCGATTCGATCGTGGTCGCCAAGGACGTCGATCGCGATGTGCTCTTCTACCTCAAGGAGCGCGCCGGCCAGTTCCCGGGCGTGCGCATCGTCGAGGGGACGGCGCGCTCGTACCGCCAGACGCGCGGGCAGAGCGGGAAGCTGTACCCGATGGCGCCGCACCTGTGGGGCGAGCTCGGCGAGGTCTCGAGCGAGCAGATCAAGGATCAGGTGACCTACCGCAACGCCTCGGCCGGCGACGTCGTCGGGCAGCGTGGCGTCGAGCAGTTCTTCGATCGCTACCTGCGCGGCACGAATGGCTCGCTGCAGCGACGCGTCGATGCCTTCGGCGACCCGGTCGGGCCGATCGTGCGCTCTCGCGCCGCCAAACCCGGCGACAACATCCGCCTGACGATCGACGCCGGCATCCAGGCCGCCGCCGAGAACGCCCTGCGCGAGGCCATCACCTACGCCCGCACCCACGGGCATCCCGCGGCCGAAGGCGGCGCGATCATCGCGATGGATCCGCGGACCGGGGCGATCCGCGCCATGGCCTCGAACCCCGGTTTCGATCCGGCCACCCTGGCCGGCCCGGAGGGGCAGCGGTACTGGAATGAGCTCGCGGGCAACGGGAAGCGCTCGCCGCTCCTCAACCGCGCGCTGAACGGCCTCTATCCGGCTGGCTCGACCTTCAAGCCGGTGACGGCGTTCGCCGCCGGTGCCTCCGGCCTGGTGCGCCCCGACGGCCAGATCCAGTGCTCGCCGCAGATGACGATCGACGGTCAGACCTATCGCAACTTCGAGTCGGACGTCGACGAGCCGATGAACATGATGCAGGCGCTGACGGCCTCCTGCGATACCTACTTCTACGAGCTCGGCAAGCGCCTGTACGACGCCACGCCGAGGTCCGGCACCTTCGAGCCCCAGCCGCTGTGGGCGAAGCGGCTCGGCTTCGGTGCGCCGACCGGCATCGACATCGGTGCGGATTCGCCAGGCAACGTGCCGGACTTCGCGTACAAGACGCGGCGCTTCGGCGACGATCGCGTCCACAACCGCTGGACCTCCGGCGATGCCGTGCTGCAGTCGATCGGCCAGGGCGACCTCGAGGTCACACCGCTCCAGATCGCGCGGCTCTACGCCCTCATCGCCAACGGGGGGACGCTCGTCCAACCGCACGTCGGCGCGTCGGTGTACGGCCAGGACGGAACGCTCCGGGAGAAGCTCACGCCGGCGCCGGGCACCCGCGTCCAGCTCGATCCGTTCATGCTCGACGCCGTGCGCAAGGGCCTCGAAGGCGTGACGCAGGACGTCAACGGCACGGGCTACGCGGCGTTCAAGAGCTTCCCGATCAAGGTCGCCGGCAAGACCGGCACCGCGGAGAAGCTGGGCAAGCGCGACTTCGCCTGGTTCGCGGGCTACGCGCCGGCTGATGACCCCAAGCTCGTCGTCGTCTGCGTCATCGAGCAGGGCGGCTTCGGCGGCGAGACCGCCGCGCCGGCCGTGCGCCAGGTGATGGCGAAGGCCTTCAACATCGACGAGGCGACGATCGGCCAGATCTCGAGCGCCGAGCAGGCCGGGGTGTATGCGGGCCCCGCGCTCGGCGTCGATCCCGCCGCGGAGGTGCAGCGACAGGATGGCGCCCCGCTGTTCCCCTCCACGACAACGGAGAACGCCGGATGAACCGCACCGCGCTGCTCCGCCGCGTCGACTGGGTGCTCGTCGCCGCCGTGGTGCTGCTCCTCTACATCGGCGAGCATGCCGTCAGGGTCGCCACCGTCAACGACATCGCCGGCGACCCCGGCTTCTTCGTGCGGCGTCACATCATCTACATCGTGGCCGGCGTCGGCTTCGCGGCGGTCGCCGCGCTGGTCGACCCTCGCATCTACCGGCGCCTCTTCTGGTTCATCTACGGCGGCACCATCGGCCTGCTGATCATCGTGCTCGGCTTCTCCGCGGCCCGTGGATCGCAGCGGTGGATCCCGCTGCCGTTCTTCACCCTGCAGCCGTCGGAGATCGGCAAGGTGACGATGATCGTCTGCCTGTCGATCATCGTCGCCGACTGCGTGCGGCGCGGGATCAGGGGCTGGAACATGGCGATCCGCGCGGCCCTCCTGATGCTCCCGCCCTTCACGCTCGTGTTCATCCAGCCCGATCTCGGCACCTCGATCGTGTACGTGGCGATCACGCTCGCGATCCTCGTCGTGGCCGGGCTGCCCGGGCGCAACGTGGCGGTGATCGGCGGCGTCGGCGTCGCCATCGTCATCCTGGTGCTCGGCATCCTGCCGACCGTTGGCCTGCCGCTGCTGCGTCCGTACCAGACCGAGCGCATCACGGCCTTCCTCGATCCCGAGGGCGGCAGCCCGGCGGCGTACCAGGCGGAGCAGTCCATGATCGCGATCGGCTCCGGCGGGCTCGCCGGACGCGGGCAGGGCGTGAGCCAGACGGCCGGCAACTTCCTGCCCGAGCACCACACCGACTTCGTGTTCGCCGTCGTCGGGGAGAACCGCGGCTTCGTGGGCTCCGCGATCGTGCTGATGCTGTACCTGCTCGTCCTGTGGCGGATCGGGCGGATCATCCCGCGCGCCCGCAACCTCGAGGAGTCGTTCATCGCCGCCGGCGTGTTCGGCCTGATCATGCTCCAGGTCGGCGTCAACGTGGGCATGAACCTGGGCATCGCACCGACCACCGGCATCCCGCTGCCCTTCATGACCTACGGCGGCTCCAACACCGTCACCAACCTCACCGCGATCGGGCTCGCGATCGCGGTCGGCATCCGCCAGGTCCGAGAGGAGCCGACCGTCACGGGGTGGCAGGAGCGTCCGCGCCGCTACCGCGACAAGGCCCTCACGACGCCGACGGACGTCGTCTGACGGGCGAATCGTCCGCGCCCGGTAGACTCTGGGCGTGGAGCAGCACTCCCTCCAGCCGCGCATCGAGCGACTTCTGACGGAGGTCGAGAAGCCCTCGCGCTACATCGGCGGCGAGACGAACGAGATCGTCAAGCCCGATGCGGCCGTCAAGGTCGCCTTCGCCTACCCCGATGCGTACGAGGTCGGCATCTCGAACCAGGCGCTGCAGATCCTCTACGGCCTCGTCAACGAGCGCACCGAGGCCTCGGCCGAGCGCGTCTACTGCCCGTGGCCCGACATGGCCGATGCCATGCGTCGCGAGGGCGTGCCGCTGTTCACGCTGGAGACCTGGCGCCCCGTACGCGACGTCGATCTGCTCGGCATCACGCTGCAGGCCGAGCTGACGTACTCGAACGTCCTCGAGCTGATCGACCTGGCCCAGATCCCGGTGCGCAGCGAGGACCGCACCGATGCGGATCCGATCATCCTCGCCGGCGGTCCCAGCGCGTCCAACCCGATGCCGCTCGCGCACTTCGTGGATGCCTTCTTCATGGGCGAGGCGGAGGAGGGACTGCAGCAGATCATCGCCATCCTCGACGAGGTCAAGACGCGCGAGGAGCGCCTCGACCGCCTCGCAGAGCTGCCGTTCCTGTACCTGCCGGCCCGCGGCGAGGAGCCCGTCGAGCGCGCGATCTTCGCCGACTTCGCGATCGACACCGCGCCGACGAAGCCCGTGGTGCCGTACGCCAGCGCCATCTTCTCGCGCGCATCCGTCGAGGTCATGCGCGGCTGCACGCGCGGCTGCCGCTTCTGCCACGCCGGCACGTGGTACCGGCCGGTGCGGGAGCGGCCCGTGGAGGACGTCGT
>CAZPQP010000184.1:0-4128 GCA_964588635.1 uncultured Bifidobacterium sp. | reverse complement strand
CGAGCTGATCCTCGAGAACGCCGACGAGCTCGCGCTGCTCGAGACGATCGACATGGGCAAGCCGATCTCCGACAGCCGCAAGATCGATGTGCCGGGCTCGGCCAAGTGCATCAACTTCTACGCGGAGGCCATCGACAAGGTCTCCGACGAGATCGTGCCGACCGACCCGTCGGCCGTTGCCATGGTGGTGCGCGAGCCGCTCGGCGTGATCGGCGCCGTCGTGCCGTGGAACTTCCCGCTGATGATGGCGTCGTGGAAGCTCGGCCCCGCGCTCGCCACCGGCAACTCGGTCGTCCTCAAGCCCGCCGAGCAGTCGCCGCTGACCGCCATCCGCATCGCGCAGCTCGCCGTGGACGCGGGCCTGCCCGCCGGCGTCCTGCAGGTCGTGCCCGGCATGGGCGAGACCGCCGGCCAGGCGATCGGCCGTCACATGGACGTCGACATGGTCGCGTTCACCGGCTCGACGGAGGTCGGCAAGTACTTCATGAAGTACTCCGGCGAGTCGAACCTCAAGCGCGTGTCGCTCGAATGCGGCGGCAAGACGCCGCACATCATCCTGCCCGACTACCCCGATCTCGACAAGGCCGCCGAGGCCGTCGCGTGGGGCATCTTCTTCAACCAGGGCGAGGTCTGCAACGCCGGCTCGCGCCTGCTCGTGCACGAGTCCGTGCGCGACGACTTCATCGGCCGTGTCGCCAAGGTTGCGGCGGGCATCCAGCCCGGCAACCCGTTCGACGCCAAGACGAAGATGGGCGCGATGGTCGACGCCACGCAGATGGAGCGCGTGCTCGGCTACATCGAGGCCGGCAAGAGCGAGGGTGCAAGCGTGGCCCTCGGCGGCAATCGCGTCATGACGGAGACGGGCGGCTGCTTCATCGAGCCCACGATCTTCTCCGACGTCAAGAACGACATGAAGATCGCCCAGGAGGAGATCTTCGGCCCCGTCCTCTCCGCCATCACGTTCACCGAGGTCGAGGAGGCCGTCGAGATCGCGAACGACACGATCTACGGCCTGGCCGGCGCCCTCTGGACGCGCGACGTCTCGACCGCGCACAAGGTGGCGCGCCAGATCAAGGCCGGCGTCGTGTGGGTCAACTGCTTCGACGCGGGCGACATCACCACGCCGTTCGGCGGCTTCAAGCAGTCGGGCTTCGGCCGCGACAAGTCGCTGCACGCGATGGAGAAGTACACCGATCTCAAGATGATCTGGCTGCAGCTGGACTGACGCCCGTCGCGGGTCGGGGTGTGGCGACGCACCCCGACCCGCTGGACGAGGTCTCGCAGCGCGCGTACGATCGTCGGGTGCGCCGGCCCCTCATCTACTTCGTGGTCGCGTTGCTTGCGCTGCTGGTCGGCGACGGGAGCGCTTACGCGAACCGCGCCACGCTGCACGACGTGCGGCTGTACCAAGTGCCGAGCGGACCGGGCAAGGGCGACCTCGTCATCACCGCCCGCGTCGGTCTGCGCGGCCAGATCCCGGACGTCCGTCGGCACGGCGACGCCTTCGCGCAGCTCTCACTGCTCTTGTCCGACGGCACCCACCGTGTTCGCGTGCGCGACCGCGTCGCGCTCGGGCACCAGCACCATCTCGGCGCGCCCGCGCGGTTCCGGGTCGAGATCCCCGCAAAGCGCGCGCGGCGCCTCGACCTCGCCAACGGCCTCACGTGGACCGCGACGCTCAACCGCACGCCGAGCCGCTCCGCGCGCGTGTCGGCGCGGCAGCTCAGCCCGTTCGCGCTGTTCTGCCAGATCATGGCCGGCGGCGTCGGGCTCCGTACGGCCCGTCTCGGCATGTGCGGAGGCGCCTTCGACCCGGCACCGCCGCAGGCCCCGCCCCCGCCGCCGCCGGCGCCACCCGTCGCCTTCTCGACCACGACGTTCTACGGCCTCGACTACGCCAATTCGATCTCCATGTGCGTCTACTTCGGCGGCCCCGGGTACACGAAGCCGTACGTGGGCTTCGTCCAGTTCGCCGACAGCATTCCCGATTCGAGCATCGAGAACGAGGCCTACGTCGGCAACACCGGCAACGGCCCCCAGACGTTCCCCGTGGCGGCCGATGGGTCGTTCTCGCTCCCCGGCACCTACACGTGGCTCCAGGATGGGCCGACCACAGCCGTGAGGATCTCGGGCTCGGTGCCGACCTCGATTCTGAACGCAGCGCCGAACGCGTCGACTGGAGCGGCGATCATCACCTACGCGCCGCTCTTGGACTACGTTCCCGCGCCGGTGTCGGCCCCGCTTGATCAGTCAGTGCTGACGTCTATCTCGGCGCTTTGCTGATGCGCTCCGTGCTATCACCCACCCGGCATGGAGATTGCCGACGGCTGGGATGAGATTGAGATCGGGCGCTCGCGCGGCGGACTGCCCCTGAAGCTCTACCGTCCTGCGAGCGCAGGCACGATCGACGGCCTGCTGATCGCGGGCATCCACGGTGAGGAACCGGAGACGCTGCTTTTGGCCCGACGTCTGCTCGAGCGCATCGACGGCACCGAGACGACCTGGGCGATCCTCCCGTGCGCCAACCCCGACGGCGTGCTGCACGGCGTGCGGCAGAACGCGGCCGGCGTGGATCTCAACCGCAACTTCCCGTCGGCCTCGTGGCAGGCTGGCCACTCGTTCACCTACCCGCCGGGCACGCAGGTGCGCAAGCGCGAGCACCGCACGAATCGCTCATCGCAAGGCGAGGCGCCGGGGTCGGAGCCGGAGACGCAGGCGCTGATCGCACTCATGGAGGAGCTGAAACCGGAGCTGATCCTCGATCTGCACAGCCCGCTCGAGCTGATCGCGCCCACCCCGGCGGCTGACCCCCTGATCGTGCAGCGACTCGCGGACGCGGCCGACCTGCCCGTGCAGCCCGATATCGGCAGTCCAACACCGGGCGCGCTGCGCGACTGGTGCACCGACCGGCGGATAGGCGCGATCACCTATGAGGTGGAGCACGCGGCGCTGCCGCAGCTGGTGGGGCGGCACCTGCCGGGGCTCACCGCTCTGCTGGTGCGCTGACATCGCAGCGCACCGTCCCTAGTCGCGCGACAGCGGCTTGTACTTGATGCGATGCGGGGTGTCCGCGTCGGCACCGAGCTGCTTGCGGCGATGCTCCTCGTACTCGGCGTACGAGCCCTCGAACCACGTCACCTGCGAGTCGCCCTCGAAGGCGAGGATATGCGTGGCGACGCGATCGAGGAACCAGCGATCGTGGGTGATCACGACGGCGCAGCCCGGGAAGTCGTTGAGTGCGACCTCGAGGGCCCGCAGCGTGTCGACATCGAGGTCGTTGGTCGGCTCGTCGAGCAGCAGCAGGTTGCCGCCGCTCTTGAGCAGCTTGGCGAGGTGCACGCGGTTGCGCTCACCGCCGGAGAGCTTGCCGACGAGCTTCTGCTGGTCGGCGCCCTTGAAGTTGAACGACGCGACGTAGGCGCGCGAGGGCATCTCGCGCTTGCCGACGTTGATGATGTCGAGGCCGTCGGAGATCTCCTCCCAGATGTTCTTCTCCGGGTCGAGCTCGGCGCGGCTCTGATCGACGTACGCCATCTGCACGGTCTCGCCGATCACGATCTGGCCGCCGTCGACGGGCTCCTGGCCGGCGATCATGCGGAACAGCGTCGTCTTGCCGGCGCCGTTCGGGCCGATGATGCCGACGATGCCGTTCGGCGGGAGGTTGAACGAGAGGTCCTCGACGAGCAGCTTGTCGCCGAACGCCTTCGAGACGTGCTCGGCGCGCACGACGACGTCGCCGAGGCGCGGACCGGCGGGGATGTGGATCTCGACGGTGTCGAGCTTGACGTTCTGCTCCTCGGCCAGCATCTCGTCGTACGCGGCGAGGCGCGCCTTCGACTTGGCCTGGCGGGCCTTCGGGCTGGCGCGGACCCACTCGAGCTCCTTGGCGAGGGTGCGCTGGCGCGCGGAGCCCTGCTTCTCCTCGAGCGCGAGGCGCTCCTGCTTCTGGATGAGCCACGCGGAGTAGTTGCCCTCGAACGGGATGCCGCGGCCGCGATCGATCTCGAGGATCCAGCCGGCGACGTTGTCGAGGAAGTAGCGATCGTGGGTGACCGCGATGACGCAGCCCTCGTAGTCGTGCAGGAAGCGCTCCAGCCACGCGACGGACTCGGCGTCGAGGTGGTTGGT
>CAZPQP010000183.1:0-4160 GCA_964588635.1 uncultured Bifidobacterium sp. | reverse complement strand
GGCTCGATGCTCTCGCTCGACGACGACGCACCCGAGATCGACGGCCTGATGCGCGCAGCGCGCGCCGCCATGGGAGCCAACTGATGTCCGATCTCGCCGACCGCATCCGCGCCGTCGCCTACCTCGAGGGCGACTTCGTGCTCCGTTCAGGGCGGCGCAGCTCGTTCTACCTCGACAAGTACCGCTTCGAGACGCAGCCCGACCTGCTGCGCGAGATCGGCGAGCTGCTCGCCGCGCGCATCGCCGAGGTCGAGCCTGCCGCGGTGCGCATCGCAGGCCCCGAGCTCGGCGCCGTGGCACTGGCCGCCGCCACCAGCATGGCCTCCGGCAAGCCCTTCCTGATCGTGCGCGGCGCGGCCAAGGACTACGGCACGTCGAACCGCCTCGAGGGGATCTTCGAGGAGGGCGAGCGCGTGGTCGTGGTCGAGGACATCGTCACCAGCGGCGGGGCCGCGCTGGACGCCGTCCGCAGCCTGCGGCAGGCCGGGCTGATCTGCGAGACGGTCGTCTGCGTCGTCGATCGCGGCGAGGGCGGGGCCGAGGCGATGACCGACGCCGGCGTGCGGCTCGAGCACCTGCTCGACGCCGAAGCGCTGCGCCTCGGACGCTGACCCTTCTGCTCGCGTTTGGCTCTGTTGAGCCGTTTCTCCGCTGATTTGGCTTATCTACGCGGGTCGGTTTTCGCAAACCCGCATCGTTAAGCGAAAGTCCGTCCGATGGGGGTGGTACCTTCGTGCCGTTCACAAACGGCCTGGAGGGAAACCATGACCAAGGCAGAGTTCATCGACGAGGTGGCACGCAAGACCGGCCAGAGCAAGAAGGACGCTGGCGACGCGGTCGAGGCCGTGCTGAGCACGATCACCGACACGCTCAAGCGCGGTGGCGACGTCACGTTCACCGGCTTCGGCAAGTTCACGGTGCAGGCGCGCGCCGCCCGCACGGGCGTCAACCCCCGCACCGGCGAGAAGGTGCAGATCGCTGCGACGAAGGTGCCGAAGTTCTCGGCCGGCTCGCAGCTCAAGGCCAGCGTCAAGGGCTGATCGACATCGTGAGCGCCCCGGTCGGCCAGCCCGCAGGGGTGGCCGACCGGGGCGCTTGCCGTTGGTGGGCGCACCGCGAGACGCCACAGCGCACCGGGAGGCAGGGAGCGTCGGCGCGCGACGGTTCGAGCCCCGCGTGGGCGTCGAGCGGCATGTCCGCGTTGTTGCGCCGCTACCGGGAGCGGGGTAAGGTCGCGCCATGCGCGAACGCCTGCGAATCCTGCTGCTCTGCCTCGCGGTGATCGGCCTGGTGGGGTCGACCGCAGACGTGGCGACGGCCAAGGCTCCCTCGCGGCACGTGCTCTGCGGGAAGGCCGCGACGTGGATTCCGATGGAGTACGACGGCGGGTGCTATGTGACCTTCACGCAGGCCGTGCGCCGAATCGCGTACGACGCCTTCGCGGAGGCCGCCCAGAGCGAGACGCAGTGGCGCGGGAGCAGCGGTCTCGCGCAGTTGAACATCGGCCAGATCGTCGCGTCGATGAAGTGCTCGCGCGGCGGTAGCGTCAACCTCATCGCCCTGAACAGATGGCAGGCGGGACTCTGCACCTGGACCGAGACCTTCGGGCACTACGACCTCGGTGACCACCCCGTCCACGAGTGGACCTGTGAGATCACCGTCGCCGTCCGCACCAGCATGAGCGGAAAGGTGAAGCGCAGGAAGGGTCGGGTCTGGATGGAGTGGAGCACGACCGCTGCCCCTGTCGACGACGTCTCGGCGCAGCCGGGCGAGTTCCCGCACTGCGGCAAGGACGCCGACGACAACTGGTCCTAGTCCGCGCCGCGCCGGAACCGACCCACGCGCTACGGTGCCGTCGATGGTCGCGCCCTTCGGAGATCGCCTGGCCGCCAGGGTGGCCGAGACCGGAAGCGCGCTCTGCGTGGGCATCGACCCGCGCGGACCGTTCCCCGACAGCGTCCTGCGCGGACTGTCCGACAGCCGCTCGGGGCACGCCCGCGCCGTCGAGCGCTACAGCCAGGGCCTGATCGAGGCCGTGGCGCCGTACTGCTGCGCGATCAAGCCGCAGGTGGCGCTGTTCGAGCTGTACGGCGGCTACGGCCTGACGGCGCTCGACGCGGTGTGCGCGACGGCGCGCGAGCACGGGCTGCTGATCATCGCCGACGCCAAGCGCGGCGACATCGCCTCGACCGCCACCGCCTACGCGGAGGCCTGGATCGGCATCCGGCCGGGGGAGAGCGCGCCGCTGGCCGACGCGGTCACGGTCAACGCCTACATGGGACCCGACACGGTCGAGCCGTTCCTCGAGGTCGCCGACCGGCATGGCGCCGGCCTGTTCATCCTCGCGCGGACCTCGAACCCCGGCGCCGCCGAGCTGGAGGAGCAGGCGCTCGCCGACGGGGGCGAGGTCTGGGAGCGCGTTGCTTCCTGGATCGCCGGCTGGAGCGCCGGCCGGACGGGCGCGAGCGGCGTCTCGAGCGTCGGTGCCGTGATCGGCGCCACCGCGCCGGCCGTGGTGCGCACCGCCCGTGACCGCATGCCGGCGACGCCGCTGCTCCTGCCCGGCGTCGGCGCGCAGGGCGGTCGCATCGAGGATCTCGCGCCGGCGTTCGAGCGGCACGCCGCCGGCGGGCTCGTCGTCGCGGCGCGCAGCGTGATCGAGGCGTGGCGGGAGACCGACGCCGACTGGATGACGGCCGTGGCCGAGGCCGCGCGGGCGCATCACCGCGCCGTCAGCGCACTGACGTCCTGATGCGCGCCGACCCGGTAGCCTGTGCGGGTCGCAGCGCCCCCGGAACGCGCATCGGCTGATCCGGCCGCTCGACCCGCAGCCGCATCGTCCCCGTCGGCCTGACGGGGGAGTCAGGCTGCGCCCCCGCAATCGGACTAGAGTCACACACGCATGATCATCACCGTCACCCCGAACGCCGCGCTCGACAAGACCATCCAGGTCCCGAGCATGCAGATCGGCATGCGCCACCGCGGCGCGCATGGCTTCGTCGCCCCGGGCGGCAAGGGCATCAACGTCGCGCGTTCCCTCCTGCTGCTGCAGCAGCCGGTGATCGCAACGGGCCTCGCCGGCGGTGAGACGGGCGCGCGCATCCAGCGCGAGCTCGACGCCGAGGGCATCCTCAACGACTTCGTGCCGATCGAGGGCGAGTCCCGCAGCTCGACGGTCCTGATCGATCCGACCAGCGGGCGCCAGACCGAGATCATCGAGAACGGTCCGAGCGTCACGGCTGCCGAGCTCGATGCGCTGCTCGACCGTCTCGAGTACGTCGCCCGCGACGCCTCGGTGATCGTGCTCGCCGGCTCGCTCCCACGCGACGTCCCCGACGACTGGTACGCCGACGCCATCAAGCGCCTGCGCCGGACCGGTGCGCAGATCATCCTCGACTCCGAGGGCGAGCCGCTGCGCCATGCCGTGACCGCGGAGCCGCATCTGGTGGCGCCGAACCAGCTCGAGGCCGAGGAGCTCGTCGGGCACGAGTTCTCGTCCGACGCCGACCTGATCGACGCGCTCGACGAGATCGCCGACATGGGGCCGCGCAACGTCCTGATCACGAACGAGACCGGCGCGCACCTGCTGCTCCGCGAGAACGGCCAGGAGCGGCGCCTGCGCGTCACCGTGCCACGCGTCGAGGCGATCAGCACGGTCGGCGCCGGCGACGCGCTGCTGGCCGGCTACCTCGCGTCGCGGCGACGTGACGGCTCGCCGGAGGAGGCGCTGCGCCACGCCGTGGCCTGCGGCACGGCCAGCACGCTCGTGCCCGGCGCGGGCGTGTTCGACCCGCGCGAGGTCAGGCGCCAGGTCGCCCTGACGGAATTCCACGAGCTGAGCCTGCGCTGACCCGCGGATCGACGGAGCGCACCTCCGTCCGAACCCGCGACTAGTGTCCGAGACAGGCATCGACAGACAGCGCAGACGGGTTCGCGGGATGGAGCCCTCGTCGCCGAAAGGACACGGACAGCCCGGTGGAGATCGAAATCGGACGTGGCAAGAAGGCGCGACGCGCCTATGGCTTTGACGACATCGCGATCGTGCCCTCGCGGCGCACGCGCGACGCCGAGGACGTGGACATCGGCTGGAAGCTCGGCCCGTACCTGATCGAGCTGCCGCTGCTCGCCTCGGCCATGGACGGCGTCGTCTCGCCCGCCAC
>CAZPQP010000182.1:0-4166 GCA_964588635.1 uncultured Bifidobacterium sp. | reverse complement strand
CGCTCGACCAGACCGACGGCTACCTGCTGCTGATCAACGAGCTCGAGCGCTGGCTGGTGGCGATCACCGGGTACGACGCGGTCTCCCTCCAGCCGAACGCCGGGTCGCAGGGCGAGTTCGCGGGCCTGCTCGCGATCCGCTCGTACCACAGGAGCCGCGGTGACGATCAGCGCGACGTGTGCCTGATCCCGATCTCCGCGCACGGCACGAACGCGGCGAGCGCCGTGATGGCGGGCATGCGCGTCGTCGTCGTCGCGTGCGACGAGCGCGGCGATGTCGACCTCGACGACCTCAGGGCCAAGATCGCCGAGCACCGCGACCAGCTCGCCGCGCTGATGATCACGTATCCGTCGACGCACGGCGTGTACGAGGAGACCGTCGGCGAGATCTGCGGCCTGGTCCACGACGCCGGCGGCCAGGTCTACGTCGATGGTGCCAACATGAACGCGCTCGTGGGTGTCGCGCAGCCGGGCAAGTTCGGCGCCGACGTCTCGCATCTCAACCTGCACAAGACGTTCTGCATCCCGCACGGCGGCGGTGGCCCCGGTGTCGGCCCGGTCGCGGTCCGAGCGCACCTGCGCCCGTTCCTGCCGAACCACCCGCTGCAGCCGGCGGCCGGTCCGGCGACGGGCTCCGGTCCGATCTCGGCGGCGCCGTGGGGCTCGGCCAGCATCCTGCCGATCTCGTGGGCGTACATCCGCCTGATGGGGCCCGACGGCCTCAAGCAGGCCACGCAGGTCGCGGTGCTCAACGCCAACTACATGGCCAAGCGCATCGCGCCGTACTTCCCCGTTCTCTACACGGGGCAGAACGGCCTCGTCGCGCACGAGTGCATCATCGATCTGCGCGACATCACCAAGGAGACGGGCGTCACCGTCGAGGACGTCGCCAAGCGCCTGATCGACTACGGCTTCCACGCGCCGACGATGTCATTCCCCGTCGCGGGCACGCTGATGATCGAGCCGACCGAGTCCGAGGATCGCGGCGAGCTCGACCGCTTCTGCTACGCGATGATCGCGATCAAGGGCGAGATCGACCGCGTTGCCGCGGGCGAGTGGCCGGCCGACGACAACCCGCTTGTCAACGCGCCGCACACGGCGCACATGCTGACGGGCGACTGGACGCACCCGTACACGCGGGACGAGGCGGTGTATCCGCTGCCGACGATGGGGCCGGAGAAGTACTGGCCGCCGGTGCGGCGCATCGACCAGCCGTACGGCGATCGGAACCTCGTCTGCACGTGCCCGCCGCTCGCCGATCTGGTCGCCGGGGACTAGGCGGGACCTACGGGCGCCTGCCGGGTACCGCCCGGCAGCACCTGCTGCTACCTTGCCGGGTATGGATCAGAAGGTCTCCCATATCGCGATGTACATCCTCGCGGTCACGCTTGTCCTGTCGGTCGCGATCGTCCTCGGGTTCAAGGGCATCGACGCCGTGCCGTACCAGTGGATCGGCGTCATCGTCGCGCTCCTGCTCGCCGTCGCCGCACTGGCGATGACGCGCCTGAAGTTCGGCCACTAGCTCCGCGGACAGGTAACGCGCCGCTTGGGTGCGGCGCTCCGCGTGGCCACGCGATGTCGTCGGCTACGCCGGGGAGCGCTTGAAGGCGGCGTCGATCAGTCTGGGCATGTCGCCCCAGATGTCGTTCGTGTTGAGGATCACCCCGACGATCGTGTGGCCACCGCGGCGGACGGCGACGGCGAGGCAGCCGCCGGCCAGCGTCGTGAAGCCCGTCTTGCCGCTGATCGTGCCGCGGTAGGTCTGCAGCATCTTGTTGTGGTTCTCGTACGTGCGCTTGCCGCCCGTGTCGTTCCAGCGCACGGTGTGGCGCCAGGTGCCCGATGCCTTCGCGAACGTGGGGTTCTCCAGCGCGCGCGCCAGCAGGATCGCCTGGTCGCGGGCCGTCGACCAGTTGGTCGCGTCGTTGAGGCCCGAGGAGCTCGCGTACTGCGTGTCGGTCAGCCCGAGCTGCTTCGCGCGCCGGTTCATCATCCGGTAGTACTTGGCGTAGCTGCCACCGCCGAGATCCTCGCCGAGCGCCGCGGCGGCGTCGTTGTTGGAGCCGAGCATCGCGGAGTACAGCAGCACGCCACGGGGGTAGCGGTTGCCGATGATCAGGCCGTCCTTGTTGGGCTCGACCTGGGCAGCGGTCTCCGAGACGGTCACGGGATGCCAGAGATTGCCCGCCTCCGCCGTCAGGAGCCCGGTCATCATCTTGGTCAGCGAGGCGATCGGCCGCTGATCCTTGTCGCCGTAGGCGAGGATGATCTCGTTGCGATCGACGTCCAGCGCGACGTAGGACGCCGCAGCGAGGCCGGGCTGGTTGGCCATCGCCTTGGCGCCGGCCTGATACGTCGGTGCGGGTCGCGCCTGCACCAGCGGCGCGGGCGTCGTCGCCTTCGCCTTCCCGCCGGCCTTCGTGGCGCTGGCGACCGTCTTCGTCGTGTTCTGCTGGCCCGCCGCCTGTGCGGACGCGGTCTGCGCGGTGCCGTTGGCGTTGGCGGTCGAGCCGTCGTCGCCGCCGGTCAGCGCCTTCGCGGCGAACGCGATCAGGCCGACCACGAGGATCGCGAGCAGCAGGACGTGCAGCGGGCGGACCGACGACTGCTGCTTGCGCTTGCGGTTGCGTGAGCGCGGTCGCGGCCGTGGCGGCGCGTCGAATTCGAACTCGAAGTCGAAGCCGCCGTCACCGTCCGTGTACTGCCGGCGCGGCGCGGGCTGCGCTCGCGGCGCACGGCGACTGCTCCGCGCAGGGCGCGGCTCTGGTGGCTGCTCGTCATCCACTGGCCCAATCCTACCGGCGCAATCACCGATCGTCCCCGATCGGATCGTGTGCCGGCTGACCATCCCCGGCCGCCTCGGATAGGCTGCTCCCACCACCACGCGGAGGGCACCATGGCACGGGACATCGACGGCGCGATCGGCGAGGGCTGGGGCGGCCCCGAGCAGTTGAAGGGCAGCCACGTCAACGTCGTGATCGGGCGTCGCGGCGGGGCGACCGCCGCCGCGCTGATGACCGCGTTCACCACGCCGCGCCCGGGGCACACGCCCGTGCTGGCCTGCGTCGGCGAGCATCCCACCCAGTACGAGCCGATCTGGCCGCCGCTCGTGATGATGAACAAGGCCACGGCGCTGACGGACGAGCACCAGACGATCACGTGGGGTGCGGCGCAGCTCGGCCTCGGTCAGGGCGTGCTGGATGCCGTCGCGGAGGGCCTGCTCGAGGCCAACGACGACTACATCGTCTTCGTCGCGGTCTGGGTCAACCCGGGCGCCACCGACGAGACTGCGATCCGCAAGGCCAACCGCGAGGCCATGCTGAAGGCCCTCCGCGTCGCCGTCAACGGCCGCGACCCGGTGGCTGCACAGGCGCTGGTCGAGCGGCGGGACAGCGTCACGAGCCCGTTCTACTCCGGCGAGTAGCCGCCGGCACTCGGATACCCTGCGGCGGTGAGCCGCAGGCAGTCCTACACCGTCGCCGAGTGCCGTCGTGCGCTGTGGCTGCTGGGAGTGGTGCCACCGACCGACAGCAAGGGCGTGCTGGTGGCATGGCGCAAGCGCGTCGCCCAGACGCACCCCGATCGCCATCTGGGCGATGCGGCGCGGGAGGAGGCGGCGGCGAAGCTCACGCGGGCGCTCAACGAGGCGCGCGAGGTGCTCGACTGGTGGATCGCGCAGGAGCGCGACTGGCCGCCGCTCGGCACCGGACCCCAGCAGGTGCGGATGGACGAGTCCGGCCCCGAGGCATGGCCCGAGCGCGAGCAGGAGACCGTGGCGCCGGTCGATCCGATCACGGGTCTGCGGGCCGGTGATCGCGTGCGCGCGTGGCCGTACGACGGGGACCTGCTCACCGTGGTGGAGACGGAGATGGACGTGCGCGACCACTCGTCGTGGGTGCGCGTCGCCGAGCAGGGGCAGGCGATCAAGTCGGACCGCATCCGCCTGGCGGCGTTCTCGTGCCCGACGTGCGGGGCGTGCGCGGGGCCGCTGGTCGACGACGCCGAGGTGCGGCCGTGCCCCGATTGCCTGATCGACCTGCGACGGCTCGAGAAGTCGCCCGCCGATGCCGGTCGCATCCGCCGCGCCATCGAGGCGCGGGCCACCGCCGGGGAGTCCGAGGCCGAGTCGATCGGCGACGGCCGCTTCGCCGATCGCGCCCGCGAGCG
>CAZPQP010000181.1:0-4187 GCA_964588635.1 uncultured Bifidobacterium sp. | reverse complement strand
GCTGTCACAAAGTGCGGCGCAGATCACGCCCCGTACCGCGCGGTTTCCGCATAGCCATGCGGATACGAACGTATGTTCGTGTGGAGGGTAGGAGTTGCAAGGTGGAGCGTAGTGGGGTAAAGTGGGGCAACTTGGTACAGAGGGGGAGCCGCACTGGAGCCCCCGACCACCACGGAAACGACCCCCATGCTGCTTGGCGAATACGCACAGAAGCTCGACGAGAAGAACCGGGTGACGGTTCCCTCGCGGCTGCGCGAGCCGTTCGCCGACGGCGTCTTCGTGACACGCGGCCTTGACGGCTGCGTCGCGATCTACGCCCGTGACGGGTGGGATGCGTTCGTGGAGCAGCAGATCAGCCGCCTCGACCCGTTCACCCGCGAGGGGCGCCAGATGGAGCGCTACCTGTTCGGCGGCGCGGTGGAGGCCGAGCTCGACCGGCAGGGCCGCGTGGCCGTGCCGGCACCGCTCATGCAGCACGCGTCGCTCGCCCGCGAGATCGTCGTCGTCGGCGTCCGCGACCGTCTGGAGATCTGGGATCGCGGGGCCTGGGAGCGTGGCCTCGCCGAGCTGGAAGGGAGCGCCGAGAATGTCGCAGAGCGCCTGGTCCGTGATGCCCGCTAACGCCGCGATCCACGATCCGGTCCTCGCCCACGAGGTCGTGGCGCTGCTCGACGTCGCGCCCGGCATGACCGTCGTCGACGGCACGTTCGGGGCCGGTGGCCACGCCTCGATGCTGTCCGAGGTGATGAACGGCCGTGGTGCCTACGTCGCCATCGACCGCGATCCGTCCGTCGAGAACCGCGCCCGCTCGTTCCGCGCCTCGCACCCCGATATGGCGGTGCGCCTGCTCAAGCGCGATTTCGTGGATGGCTTCCGCTCCCTCGCCGTCGAGGGTGTGCAGGCCGACGCGATCCTGCTCGACCTCGGCGTCTCCTCGATGCAGATCGACCAGCCCGAGCGCGGCTTCTCGTACGCCGTGGACGCGCCGCTCGACATGCGCATGGATCCGCGCGGGGGACAGACCGCCGCCGACCTGCTCGCCGAGCTGTCGGAGCGCGACCTCGCCGACCTCTTCAGCCGCTACGGCGAGGAGCGCTACAGCCGGCAGATCGCCCGCGCCATCTGCCGCCGCCGCACCTCGCAGCCCTACGAGCGCAGCGCCGACCTCGTCGACACGATCCGCCACGCCATCCCGACGCCCGCGCAGTTCGGCTCCGGGCATCCGGCCAAGCGCGTCTTCCAGGCGCTCCGCATCGCCGTCAACGACGAGCTGACGATGGTGGAGGAGGGCCTCGAGGCCGCCATGCGGATCCTCAAGCCCGGCGGCCGTATCGCCGTCATCTCGTTCCACTCGCTCGAGGACCGCATCGTCAAGGACTTCTTCCGCGCCGCCGCCGCGCCGTGCGTCTGCCCGCCCGACCTGCCGATGTGCGGCTGCGGGCGCCAGGCCACGCTGCGCGTCCTCACGCCGCGGGTGATCCGCCCCGGCGCCGCGGAGCTCGATCGCAACCCCCGCGCCGCCTCGTCGCGCCTGCGCGTCGCCGAGCGCACCGACGCCCCGCTGCCGGAGGACGCAGCCTGATGGCCGTCGCGATCCCCCGCCAGGCACCGACCACACCGCGCCGCCGCCCGGCCGCGCCCAAGCAGCGCCCCGTCCACGGCGGTCGCGCCCGCAAGGCGGCGAAGGGCACCTCGACGCTCAACGGCAAGGCCACGATCCACCGCAGCACCGCCAGCCGCGCGTCGGTCGGCGGTCGTCCGTTCCGGATCGCCGCGATCATCGCGGTGGTCGGCGTGATCCTCTCGATGATCGTCTACCTCCACGTCTCGTCGCTGCGCGCCACGATGCGCGCCGGTGCGCTGCACGCGCAGGTCGAGGAGACGCGCAACGACGCCGCCAACGTGCAGGCGCAGACCGAGCAGCGGCTGGCCGATGGGCGCGTCGAGCGCGCCGCCGCCGCCTACGGGATGGTCCTGGTGCCGTCCGAGGCCATGCAGACGCTGAAGATCCGCATCCCCGAGGGTCTGCAGACGAACTGACGTGGCCACGCGGACCGCTCCCCCTCGCACGCCGCGGCGCCGCACCCGGACCCCGCAGACGCCGCCTCCTGAGCGTCGCATCCGCTGGCTGCTGATCGCCGCCGGCCTCCTCCTCGCCGTCTGCCTCGGGCGCGCGGTCCAGATGCAGGTCATGGACGGCGCCTTCTACGAGAGCCGGGCGAGCGGCCAGCACCGCAACGAGATCGTCCGTCCCGCCCAGCGCGGCGCGATCCTCGACCGCGACGGCTACCGTCTGGCGCTGACCCAGGAGGCCAGCACGGTCGGCGCCACGCCCGCGCTCGTCACCGATCCGGCCCGCCTGATCGCCGCCGTCGCCGAGGCCAGCGGCGAATCGCCCGACACGATCATGCAGCGCCTCAACGCGGAGGGCGTCTCGCACGTCGATCTGGCTCGCGAGGTGCCGCAGGATCAGGTTCGTCGGCTCGAGGCGATGAAGCTCGACGGACTCGACTTCGCGCCCGCCCAGCGTCGCGTCTATCCGAGCGCGATCGCCGCGCCGCTGATCGGCGTGACCGACGTCGAGGGCAAGGGCGTCGCCGGGCTCGAGCTCCAGTACGACGAGGTCCTACGCGGCCGCGACGGCCTCGAGATCCGCACGTCGGATCCCGCCGGCAACGCGATCAGCGTGGTCCGCGAGCGCGAGATGCAGCCCGGCCGCACCATCAGCACCGGCATCGACCGCCAGGTGCAGACGGAGGCCGAGGCCGTCGTCGCCGAGACGCGCATGCAGTACCGGGCCAAGGCCGTCACCGCGATCGTGCTCCAGCCGACGACGGGGGAGATCCTCGCGATGGCGTCGGCGCCGGCGCCGCGGAACGGCGACTTCCGGGAGGGCACCCCCGAGCAGCTGCGTCTCCGCGGCATCACCGACCAGTACGAGCCCGGCTCGACGTTCAAGGCCGTCACGCTCGGCGCCGGACTGGCGACCGGCCGGATCACGCCGAATACCAAGGTCGACGTCGGCGCCTCGTGGCAGCTGTACGACGCCACGCTCCGCGACTCGCATCCCGATCCGGGCATCAAGACGGCCACGGAGGCGCTCCGCATCTCGTCGAACATCGGCGTCGCCAAGCTGGCCTACGAGCACCTCTCGTCGCCGGGGAATCGCGGCAGCGTCCTATCGCAGTGGATCGACCGCTTCGGATTCGGCATGCCGACCGGCATCGACCTGCCCGGCGAGGTGACCGGCACCGTACCGCCCTACGGGCAGTGGTCGGGCACATCGCCGCTGAACATCCCGATCGGCCACGGCATCGCGGCGACGCCGATCCAGATCGCGCAGCTGTACGCCACGATCGCCAACGACGGGCTGCAGATCCAGCCGCACGTGGTGACGCGCATCGACGGACAGGGGCCCGTGCAGGCCCCGCGCAAGCGGATCATGTCCGCCCGGTCCGCACGTGCACTGGCCCTGATGCTGGAGGGCGTCGTGTCCGACCAGGGCACCGGCTCCGCGGCCGCCATCCCGGGCTACTCCGTGGCGGGCAAGACCGGCACGACCAAGAAGCTGGACAACGACGGCACGTACTCCGATCGGCGCTACCTCTCGTGGTTC
Source organism: uncultured Bifidobacterium sp. (assembly GCA_964588635.1). Lineage (GTDB taxonomy): Bacteria > Actinomycetota > Thermoleophilia > Gaiellales > F1-60-MAGs149 > F1-60-MAGs149. The sequence goes on along the minus strand of CAZPQP010000181.1, from coordinate 571 downwards.
GTGGGCTTCGCACCCGTGCGCAACCCCAAGGTGCTGACGCTGATCATGGTCGACGAGCCGCACGGCGGGCAGTACTACGGCGGCGAGGTCGCCGGACCGGCCTTCGCGAAGCTGACGGCGCGCGCGCTGACCGCGCTCGGCGCGCAGATGGATCAGCCGAGCGCGGCCACCGCGGGCTGAGCGCGCGCCGAGATGGCCGCGACAGGGCGCACTAGACTCCGTCAGGTGCTGCTCTCGGACCTCCTCGGTCCCGTTCACGCGCGGGCGACGACGCTTCCCAGTGATGGCGTGGACGTCCGCGACCTCGCATACGACTCGCGTCGCGTGCAGGACGGGACGCTGTTCTTCTGCGTGCCGGGGGCCACGACGGACGGGCACGACCACGCCGCGGCGGCGATCGCCGCGGGTGCCTGCGCCCTCGTCGTCGAGCGCGAGCTGGACGTCGCCGTGCCGCAGGTCGTCGTCGCGTCCTGCCGGGCCGCGATGGGGCCGATCGCCGATGTCTTCTTCGGCCGGCCCAGCGAGCAGCTGGTGCTGCTCGGGGTGACCGGCACCAATGGCAAGACCACCA
>CAZPQP010000180.1:0-4192 GCA_964588635.1 uncultured Bifidobacterium sp. | reverse complement strand
TCCACTCGTGGTTGCGCTTGAACGAGAACGAGTAGAGGTGCGAGCCGATGTCGCACGCCGCACCGGGGTACGAGTTGTGGAACCACGTACCGCCGACCTCGGGTGCCGCCTCGTAGATCGTGAAGCTCGTGACGCCCGCCTGCTTGAGGCGGATGGCCATGCCGATCCCGCTGAAGCCGGCGCCGATGATCGCGATTCTGGGGGAGCCGCTGCCGTTGACGGATGCCACGTGCCGGAGCATAGGCGCACTGGGGCGTCACGCTGAGGACACCGTGGCGCCGATATGCTGCCGCCCACGGCGCGAGTGACGCGCCCCTCGCGAGGAGCGCCCGATGGATCTCGATCTGCCTGTTGAGTACGAGGACTTCCGCGCCGTGGTGCGCGACTTCGCCGAGACGCGGATCGGGCCGATCGCGGAGGAGATCGATCGCGAGCATCGCTTCCCGTACGAGATCGTCGAGGAGATGGCGCAGCTCGGACTGATGGGCATTCCGTTCCCCGAGGCGATCGGCGGCGCGGGCGGCGACACGCTGCTCTACGCGATCGCGGTCGAGGAGCTCACGCGCATCGACGCCTCCGTCGGCGTGACGGTCGCCGCGCACACCTCGCTCGGCACGATGCCGATCTACCTGTTCGGCACGGACGCGCAGAAGGAGCAGTGGCTCCCCGAGCTCGTCGCCGGCCAGCGCCTCGCGGCCTTCGGCCTGACCGAGCCCGAGGCCGGCTCCGACGCGGGCAATCCGCGCACGCACGCCGAGCTCGAGGGCGGGCAGTGGCGCGTCAACGGCTCGAAGATGTTCATCACCAACTCGGGCACGGACATCACGAAGCTGGTGACGGTGACGGCCCGCACCGGCGAGGACGAGATCTCGACGATCATGATCCCGAACGGCACGCCGGGCTACACCCAGAGCGCGCCGCTGCACAAGATCGGCTGGCACGCCTCCGATACGCGCGAGCTGACGTTCGCCGACGTGCTCGTCCCCGAGGAGAACCTGCTCGGTCCGCGCGGCATGGGGTTCAAGCAGTTCCTGCAGATCCTCGACGGCGGGCGCATCTCGATCGCCGCGATGGGCCTCGGCACGATGCAGGCCGCCTACGACCTCTCGCTCGCGTACGCGCAGTCGCGCAACCAGTTCGGCCGGCCGATCGCCAAGTTCCAGGCGATCCAGTTCAAGCTCGCCGACATGGCCGTCGAGCTCGCCGCGGCGCGCGCGCTCGTCTACCGCGCCGCGTGGCTGAAGGACCAGGGCCGCCCGTACGCGCAGGAGGCGGCGATCGCCAAGCTCTACACCGGCGAGGCGTCGAACCGCGCGGTCAACGAGGCCGTCCAGATCCACGGCGGCTACGGCTACATGGACGAGTACCCGATCTCGCGCATCTACCGCGACCAGAAGGTGCTCGAGATCGGCGAGGGCACCAACGAGGTGCAGCGCCTCGTGATCGCCCGCAGCCTCGGGCTCTAGGCGCGCGGCGGCGGTACCCGCCGAAAACGTGCACGTTTTCGACCAATTTGGATCCGGATCCAAATTGGCACGAATCGGACCAATCTGGATCCGGATCCAGATTGGCTCAGGCGGGGTCGATTGCGGCGATCAGGGCGCCGGCGTCGATGAAGGCGCCCTCGCTGATGCCCAGCTCGGCGACGGTGCCGGCGAACGGCGCCTCGAGGCGGTGCTCCATCTTCATCGCCTCGAGCACCGCGATCAGCTCGCCCTCGACGACCTGCTGGCCCGCGCTGACGGCGAGGGAGAGGACGACGCCGGGCATCGGGGCGATCAGGCGCCCGTCGCCGCTGCCGGCGACCGCCGTCCAGTCGGGTGACTGCGGCACGGGGAAGCGCGCGGTCGAGCCGGTGCCGAGGCGCCAGGCGCCGGCGAAGGCGCCACGCGGCGCGCGGCGCGTCGAGAGCGGCGGATGGTCCTCGAGGAACGCGGTGGTGGCCGTGCCGGCCCGCACCTCGGGTTGGCGCACGAGCCAGCGCAGGAACGGCAGGTTCGTGATCACGCCCCCCACGCGCGTGGCGTCGAGCGCGGCGGTGAGCCGGTCGAGCGCCTCGTCGCGCGTGGCGCCATGCGCGATCAGTTTCGCGATCATCGGGTCGTAGCCCGCCGGCACGTGGTCGCCGGCGGCGATGCCGAGATCGATGCGGATGCCCTCGGGCAGGTCGAGCTCGCGCAGCAGCCCGACACGCGGCAGGAAGGTGAGCGGATCCTCGGCGTAGAGGCGCACCTCGATCGCGTGGCCGCTCGGCGTCGGCGCCGCGGGCACGTGGCCGCCATCGGCGATCCGGATCATCTCCGCGATCAGGTCGATGCCCGTCACGAGCTCGGTGACCGGATGCTCGACCTGGATGCGCGCGTTCAGCTCGAGGAACCAGAGCTCGTCACCCGTGACGAGGAACTCGGCGGTACCGGCGCCGCGGTAGCCGGCCGCACGGGCGAAGGCGATCGCGGCGTCGTCGAGGCGGGTGCGCAGGGCGTCGTCGACGATCGGCGACGGGCTCTCCTCCAGCACCTTCTGGTGGCGGCGCTGGATCGAGCAGTCGCGCTCGCCCAGCGAGATCACGCCGCCGTGGGCATCGGCGAGCAATTGGATCTCGACGTGGTGCGGACGCTCGACGAGGCGCTCGGCGTAGACACGGCCGTCGCCGAACGCACTCTCGGCCTCGCGCGACGCGGCGGCGCGCGCCTCGTCGAGCTCGTCGGCCGAGCGCACGATGCGCATGCCGCGCCCGCCGCCGCCCGCCGCCGCCTTGAGCAGCAGCGGAAAGCCGACCGTGGCCGGATCGCCTTGCGGCAGCACGGGGACGCCGGCCGCCTCGGCGATCGCCTTGGCCTCCAGCTTGTCGCCGGCGCGCTCGAGCACGTCGGGGCTCGGGCCGATCCAGATCGCACCCGCCGCCTCGACGGCACGAGCGGCCTCGGCGCGCTCCGAGAGGAAGCCGTAGCCCGGATGCACGGCGTCGGCACCGCTCTCGCGCACCGCGGCGGCAATCGCGTTCGCGTCGAGATACGACGCCACGTCGACCACGCGGTCGCAGGCGCGCGTGTGGAAGGCGTCACGGTCGTCGGGCGCCTGCAGGGCGATCGACTCGATGCCGAGCGCGCGACAGGTGCGGGCGATGCGCGCGGCGATCTCGCCGCGATTGGCGATCAGGACGGAGCGGATCGCCACGGCGGGTCCTCTCCGTCGAGCAGTGCACGGAGCCCCGCCTGGCCCTCGTCGGAGGCGCGGACCTCGCTGATCAGGCGCGCGAGCTCGTCGTTCGACGGTCGCTCGCGGATCAGCCGCTTCGTGGCGCGCGCGGCCGCGGGGCCCACGCTGCAGAGCGTCTCGACGATGCGCTCGGCCTCGGCAGCCGGATCGGCGGCGATGGCGGTGACGAGGCCGATGCGCAGCGCCTCGTCGGCGTCGAACAGCTCGGCGGTGAGCAGGTACCGTCGCGCCGCGGTCGTGCCGATGCGCCCGATCACGTAGGGCGAGATCGTCGCCGGCACGAGCCCGATGCGCGTCTCGGTGAAGCCGAACTTCGTGCCGGGAGCCGCCACGGCGATGTCGCAGGTCGCGACGAGACCCGCACCACCGGCGATCGCGTGGCCGTGCACGGCGGCGACGACCGGCGCGGGGCAGCCGTCGATCGCCGCGAAGAGCATGGCGAGGCGCTGGCCCTCGACGAGGTTCTGCTCGGGCGAGAGGTCGACGCTCGCGCGCATCCAGTCGAGGTCGGCACCGGCCGAGAAGCTCGGTCCGTCGCCCGTCAGCAGCACGGCGCGGGCGTCGCCGACGTCGGCGAAGGCGGCCGTCAGCTCGTCGATCATCGCCGCATCGAACGCGTTGCGGCGGTCGGCGCGCGTGAGGGTGATGCGCAGCACGTGGCCGTCGCGGTTGGTGGCGATCGCGGTGCCCACGGCTACATCCGGAAGACGCCGAAGCTCGGCGCGGGGACGGGGGCGCTGCCCGCGGCGGCGATGCCGAGGGCCAGGACACGGCGCGTGTCGCGCGGATCGATCAGGCCGTCGTCCCACAGCCGTGCCGTCGAGACGTACGCGTCGCTCTCCGCCTCGAGGCGCACACGGGCCTCCTCGGCCGCGTCGCTGCCGACCTGGGCCAGCACGAGCGCGGCCTGCTCGGCGCCCATCACGCCCGTGCGCGCGTTCGGCCAGGCCCACAGCTGGCGCGGCTGGAACGC
>CAZPQP010000179.1:0-4196 GCA_964588635.1 uncultured Bifidobacterium sp. | reverse complement strand
TCGCGGTCGTGTCGGAGCGCTCGACGAGCGCCTCGGCCGGCTCGTGCGTGTCGAGCGTCGCCGTCTTGAGCGGCTTCATCAGGGTCGGCAGCGGCTTCATCGCGATGCGCACGACGACGGGCTCGCCGTTGGTCATGCCGCCCTCGAGGCCGCCGGCGCGATTCGTGTCGCGCTTGTAGCCGTCGTCGTAGCGGAGCTCGTCGTGGACGGCGCTGCCGCGCAGCGAGGCGTTGGCCCAGCCGTCGCCGATCTCGACCGCCTTCATCGCCTGGATGCCCATCGCGGCGCCCGCGATGCGCGCGTCGAGGCGCCAGTCCTCGGAGGCGTACGAGCCGAGGCCGGGCGGGCAGCCGAAGGCGCGCACCTCGACGATGCCGCCGAGCGTGTCCTGCGCCTTCTTCGCGGCCTCGATCTCCTCGACCATCCTCGCGTCGGTGTCGGCATCGAGGCAGCCGACCTGGCGCTCGCCCATCTCGATGAACTCGCGGGCGGTGATGTCGTCGCGGTGCGGCGCCTCGACGGCGCCGACGCGCACCACGTGGCCGTGGACGCTGACGCCGATCGTGTCGAGCAGGTCCTTGCAGAAGGCGCCGACGGCGACGCGCGCCGAGGTCTCGCGGGCCGAGGCGCGCTCGAGGACGTCGCGGACGTCGGGCAGCTCGTACTTCATGACGCCGGACAGGTCGGCGTGGCCGGGGCGCGGCACGGTGACAACGCGGGTGCGACGCGCGTGGACCTCGGCGAGCTCCTCGTCGGTGACGGGCCAGGCGCTCTGCGCGGCGCCCCAGTTCTCGTGGTCGCGGTTCTTGACGATCAGGCTGAGAGGTCCGCCGAGCGTGCGACCGTGGCGCATGCCGCCGAGGATCGTGGCCTCGTCGGTCTCGATCGCCTGCCGCGGCGAGCGCCCGTAGCCGGCCTGGCGCCGGGCGAGATCGCGCTGCAGCCGCTCGCGGTCGGGCGTGAGCCCGGCGGGCAGGCCGGCGAGGATCGCGACGATGCCGGGACCGTGGGACTGGCCGGAGGTGGTGAACGAGAGCGCCATCGGTGCCGACAGGGTATCGCGGACCGCGCCGCGGCCACGGCGCATGCCCTCTTGACAGCGACCCTTAGGTAGCCCTAACCTGCGCGACGCGGTCGCATTAGGTGACCCTAAACAACGCCGAACCGAGGACACTTCCCGCATGCGCACCACCCGTCGCACCACCGCACTCCTGCTCACCACGGCTCTCGTCTGCACCACGGCGCTCCTGGCCGCGGCCTGCGGCGGCTCCGGCGGCGGCGACAAGCTGGTCGTCTACTCCGGCCGCGAGCAGGAGCTCGTCGAGCCGCTCTACGCGCAGTTCACGAAGGACACGGGCATCGAGCTCGACGTCCGCTGGGGCGAGTCGCCCGAGCTCGCCGCCACGATCCGCGAGGAGGGCGACGCCACGCCGGCCGACGTCTTCTACGCCCAGGACGCCGGCTCGATCGGGATCCTCGAGCCCCAGCTGATGCCGCTGCCGCAGGCCGATCTCGACCTCGTCGATCCGCGCTACCGCGATCCCGCCGGGCGGTGGGTCGGCGTGACCGGCCGCGTCCGCGTGCTCGCCTACAACACGGATCGCGTGCAGGCCGATGCGCTGCCGGCCTCCGTCCTCGACCTCGCCAGCCCCGACTGGAAGCTCGGCGACATCGGCGTCGCCCCGACCAACGCCTCGTTCGTCGGCTTCGTCAGCGCCATGCGCGAGACGCTCGGCGACTCGAACACCCAGACGTTCCTCGACGGCCTGGCCCAGCACGCGAAGACCTTCCAGAAGAACGGCCAGATCGTCGACGCGATCGCCTCCGGCGAGATCGACACCGGCCTCGTCAACCACTACTACCTGTACGAGAAGCTCAGCAGCGATCCGAACGCGCCGATCGCGAACCACTACTTCGGTCCGACCGACCCGGGCTCGCTCGTCAACGTCTCGGCCGTCGGCATCCTCTCCACCACCTCCCACAAGGAGGACGCCGAGACGTTCGTCAACTGGCTGCTGACCAAGGGCCAGGTGTTCTTCGCGAACGATGCGGAGGAGCGCGAGTATCCGCTCAACACCGCTCAGCCGGGCCTCGAGCGCGCCGCGGAGCTGCCGCCGCTCGCCGACCACATGGGCCCCGACGTCGACCTCGCCAAGCTCGGTGAGGACCTCGAGGGCACGATCGCGATGATCCGGAAGGCCGGGCTCGTCACCTGAGCCCGGCGACCGCACGCGCATCGCGGCGGGGGCTCCTGGTCCTCGCCGCGATTCCGGCTCTCGTCATCGCGATCGCCCCGATCGTCTATCTCGTCGTGCGCGCCACGGCGGGTGGTGGCGCGGGTTCCCTCGACGCGAGCGCGATCTGGCCGGCGACGGTCCGGACGTTCGCGCTGGCGGTGCTCGTCGCGATCGGGGCGATCGGCATCGGCGTGCCGCTGGCGGTGCTCGCGGTGCGTACCGACCTCCCGCTCCGCCGCACGGCCCTCGTGCTCGGCGCATTGCCGCTGGTGATCCCGAGCTACGTCGGCGCCCTCGCGCTGCTCGGCGCGCTCGGACCCCGCGGCCTGCTCGCACAGGCGCTCGAGCCGGTCGGCGTGTTCCGCCTGCCCACCATCGACGGCCTGCTCGGCTCCACGATCGTGCTCGTCCTCTTCACCTACCCGTACGTGCTGCTGCTGACGGCCTCCGCCCTGCGCCGCATCGATCCGACCCTCGAGCAGGCGGCGCGCGGCATGGGCCGCGGCTCGCTCGACACGTTCCTGCGGATCACGCTGCCGCAGATCCGCTCCGCCGTGATCGCCGGCGCGCTGCTGGCGGCGCTGTACGCCATGAGCGATTTCGGCGTCGTCAGCCTGCTGCGCTGCACCACCCTCACCCGCGAGGCGTTCCTCCGCTACGACGCCCTCTACGACCCGGCGGGCGCCGCGGCCGTCGGGCTCGTCCTGGCTGCGCTCGCGCTGCTGATGGTCGGCGCGGAGCAGTGGACGCTGCGCGGCTCGACCACAGCGGCACGCCGGCGCGTGCGTGCGCGCGAGGCGGACGTCCCGCTCGCGCTCGCACGCGGCGCGCGCGTTGCGGCGATCGCCTTCGTGGCGATCATCGTCGGCCTCGCTCTGGTCCTGCCGCTGGCGATCCTCGGCTGGTGGGCGATCACGCTCGTGGGCGAAGCCGATCTGCTGTCGCAGATCGCCGACGTCCTCCCCGCCGCCGGCAACGCGATCGGCGTCTCCGTGGCCGCGGCCGTCGTCTGCCTGCTGCTCGCGCTCCCCGTGGCCGCGCTGGTGGCACGCACGGGCGGCCGGCTGCCGCGCTGGATCGAGAGCATCTCGTACATCGGCTACGCGCTGCCCGGCATCGTCGTGGGTCTCGGCCTCGTCTTCTTCGCGATCCGCACGGCCCCGTTCCTGTACCAGACGGTGGCCCTCGTCGTGCTCGCCTACGTGGTGCGCCTGCTGCCGCAGGCCATCAGCGGGGCCCGCAGCGGCTGGGAGCGCGTCGATCCGCGCTTCGAGCAGGCCGCCCGCGGCATGGGGCGATCCGGGCTCGACACGCTGCTGCGCGTCACGCTCCCGCTCGCCGCCCCCGGCGTGCTGACCGGCGCCGCGCTCGTGGTCCTGACCGCCATCAAGGAGCTTCCCGCCACGCTGCTGCTGCGGCCGAACGGCTTCGACACGCCGGCCACGATCATCTGGCAGAAGACCAACGTGGCCGAGTATGCGTCGGCTGCGGTGCCGGCGCTGGTCCTGATCGCGATCAGCGCGGTGCCGGTCTACCTGCTGCTGATCCGCCCGGAGGCGCGCTCCTACCGGCGGTCGCGCTAGCCGCGGACGAGCTCGCGGTCGCCCCAGGCGACCGGCACGAGCGCCGCATGCCCGGGCTGCGGATCGATCCGGACCCGCTGGCCGATCTCGACCATGTCGACGCTGGGCCGATGCGCGATCGCGATCGAACCGTCCGGCAGGCGGAGCGTGTACAGCACGTCGTGGCCGCGGAAGTCGCGTCCCTCGACGACCACCTCACCCGCCTCGTCGCCGATCACGCCCACGAGCTCCGGGCGCACGTAGACGCGGACCGGACCGGAGGCCTGGCCCAGCAGCGCGTAGCTGCCGAGCGGCGTGTCGACGTGCTCGCCGTGGGCGACCCCGTCGAGCACGTTGGCGCGGCCGAGGAAGTCGGCGACCTCGCTGCAGAAGGGCT